>NZ_JBYNAH010000012.1:0-1462 GCF_059781815.1 Salipiger sp.
GGGTGATGCCGGGCTTCACCCACCTGCAGACCGCGCAGCCGGTGACCTGGGGCCATCACATGATGGCCTATGTCGAGATGTTCGCCCGCGATCTGAGCCGCGTGCGCGACGCCCGCAAGCGGATGAACGAATGCCCGCTGGGCTCGGCGGCGCTGGCCGGCACCGGCTTTGCCATCGATCGCCACATGACGGCGGAGGCGCTGGGCTTCGACCGCCCGACGGAAAACTCGCTCGACGCGGTCTCGGACCGCGATTTCGCGCTCGAGTTCCTCAGCACTGCCAGCATCGCGGCCATGCACCTGTCGCGCTTCGCCGAGGAGCTGGTGATCTGGTCCTCGGCCCAGTTCCGCTTCGTGGCGCTGTCGGACCGGTTCTCCACTGGCTCCTCGATCATGCCGCAGAAGAAGAACCCCGACGCCGCCGAGCTGATCCGCGCCAAGATCGGTCGGATCTTCGGCGCCAACGTGGCGCTGATGACGGTGATGAAGGGGCTGCCGCTGGCCTATTCCAAGGACATGCAGGAAGACAAGGAACAGGTCTTCGACGCCGCCGACAACCTGATGCTGGCGCTCGCCGCGATGGAAGGCATGGTCAAGGACATGTCGGCCAACGTGGCCAATCTCGAGGCCGCGGCCTCCGCCGGCTTCTCCACCGCGACCGATCTCGCCGACTGGCTGGTGCGCGAGACCGGCCTGCCGTTCCGCGAGGCCCATCACGTCACCGGATCGCTGGTGGCGATGGCCGAGGGCAAGGGCTGCGACCTGCCCGACCTGTCGCTTGCGGAGATGCAGTCGGTGAGCTCCGCGATCACCGAGGGTATCTATGACGTGCTGGGTGTGCATAACTCGGTGGCGAGCCGCCTGAGCCATGGCGGCACCGCCCCTGCCCGCGTGCGCGAGCAGGTCGCCCGCTGGAAGGAGATCCTCGCGTGACACGCCTTGTCCTGAGCCTCGGGCTTGTCGCCCTGCTCGCCGCCTGCGGCGCCGATGGCGCGCCGGTCGCGCCCGAGCCCAAAGACGAGACCCCGCCGCCGGGCATCTCGATCTCGGGCTCGGCCTCGGTGGGGATCGCCAAGCGGTGAGCCTGCGGCTGCGCCATCTCTGGCTGGTGCTGGCGCTCTGGGGCGCGGTGCACCCGATGGTGTATTTCGTTGGCTGGCTGGCGCGGAACGGCTGGTCGCTTTCGGGGCTCGTCGAAGCGTGGCTTGCCAATGCCGCCGTGACCGGGCTGGCCTGGGACCTGGTGATCAGCGCCGTGGTGCTGACGCTCTGGGTGCTGGCCGAGGTCGCGGTACGGCGCAACTGGGAGGCGCTCTGGGCGATTCCCGCCACCTTCCTCATCGGCGTGAGCTGCGGTCTGCCGCTCTATCTCTGGCTCCGCTCCCGGCCCGTCTGAACAGGCGGTGGGCGCCCCGGGGGGGGGCGCTGGCAATGACCACGGCTCGCTGGCGCGACGGTGCAAC
>NZ_JBYNAH010000012.1:1472-7267 GCF_059781815.1 Salipiger sp.
GAAGTGCTGTTCGAGACCGGCGCGGTGGACCTCGCGCCCGAGGGGCGCGCGCAGGTCGTCTTGCCGGCGGCCTTTGGCCACCGGCGCGGGGGCTTGTGGCTGGTCTGACGCGTTTGCCGGAGGGTGGGGGGCGTGGAGGCGGCGGGTTTTTGAGTATTTGGAACGTAGAGAAGTTGGGGTTGGGGCGTCTTGGGTCCGGCTCCTGGTCGGCGGTGTGCGTGTGGCGCGGGCAGGGATTAGAGTACTTGGAACGTAGAGAAGAGGGGGCGCCGGGGCGGGGGCGCGGGTTTGCGCGTTGTGGTCGCTGGGGCTGGTGAAAGCGCCGGGGCTGCGCTATGGCGGCGCCTGTAGCGCAGGAGGCCGGTATGGACCATTTTCTCTATCGTGACGGGCAGCTTTACGCCGAGGACGTGCCGGTGGCCGAGATCGCCGCCGCGGTCGGCACGCCGGTCTATGTCTATTCCACCGCCACGCTGCTGCGCCATTTCCGCCTCTTCGACGAGGCGCTGGCCTGGGGGCCGCATCTCGTCTGCTACGCCATGAAGGCGGCCTCGAACCAGGCCATCCTGAAGACCCTGGCCGAGGCCGGGGCCGGGATGGACGTGGTCTCGGGCGGCGAATACGCCCGCGCCAAGGCCGCCGGCGTGCCCGGCGAGCGCATCGTGTTCTCCGGCGTCGGCAAGACCCGAGACGAGATCCGCACCGCGCTCGAAGGCGGCATCCGCCAGTTCAACATCGAGAGCGAGCCCGAGATGCGGGTGATCTCGGAGGTGGCCTCGGAGCTGGGCGTGGTGGCGCCGGTCACCGTGCGGGTGAACCCGGATGTCGACGCCAAGACCCACGCCAAGATCGCCACCGGCAAGAGCGAGAACAAGTTCGGCATCCCGATCGCCAAGGCCCGCGCGGTCTATGCCGAGGCCGCCGCCCTGCCGGGGCTCAAGGTGATCGGCATCGACGTGCATATCGGCTCGCAGCTCACCGAGCTCGAGCCCTTCGCCATGGCCTATCGCAAGGTCGCCGAGCTCACCGAGGCGCTGCGCGCCGACGGGCACGAGATCTCGCGGCTCGACCTCGGCGGCGGCTTGGGGATTCCCTACACCCGCAGCAACGAGGCACCGCCGCTGCCGGTCGAATACGGCGCGATGATCGAGCGCGAGCTTGGCCACCTGGGCTGCGAGATCGAGATCGAGCCGGGCCGGCTGATCGCCGGCAATGCCGGCATCCTCGTCTCGGAGGTGATCTACCTCAAGGAAGGCGAGGGGCGGAACTTCCTGATCCTCGACGCGGCGATGAACGACCTGATCCGCCCGGCCATGTACGAGGCGCATCACGACATCGTGCCGGTGATCGAGCCCGAGGCCGGCGCCGAGCAGGCCGCGTTCGACATTGTGGGCCCGGTCTGCGAATCCGGCGATACCTTCGCCAAGGGCCGGATGATGCCCGGGCTGGGGGCGGGCGATCTCGTCGCCTTCCGCTCGGCGGGTGCCTATGGCGCGGTGATGTCGAGCGAGTACAATACGCGGGCACTGATCCCCGAAGTGCTGGTGAAAGGCGATCAATTCGCCGTCATTCGCCGGAGACCGAGCTTTGAGGAAATCATAAACCGCGATAGCCTTCCCGAGTGGCTGTAGGGCATCCCTCCTGCGGCCGGGATCGCAGGAGACCTTCATGCCCGAGACGGGAACACCGCCGCCGGACATCCTGAAACCCATCAAGTGGCCGCTGCGTCTGACCCTCTGGGGCATGGGCGCGGAGCGCATCACCCGTGCCTTCTGGCCGCTCTGGTCGCTGCTGATCGCGGCGCTGGGGCTGTTGATGCTCGGGGTTCAGGATCTCGTGGCGGTGGAGTGGGTCTGGGCCGCAGGCGTGGCCTTCATGGGTGCGCTGGGCTGGGCGATCTGGCGCGGCGCGCGGATGCTGGTCTGGCCGACGAAGGCTGAGGCGATGGCGCGGCTCGACGGCACGCTGCGCGGCAACCCCATTCAGGCGGCGCTCGACGATCAGGCCATCGGGGCGGGCGACATGGGCTCGCAGGCGGTCTGGCAGGCGCACCAGGCACGGATGCGCGCCCGGCTGGCCGAGGCGAGGGCGGTGGAGCCCGATCTGCGGGTCGCCAAGGCCGATCCCTTTGCGCTGCGCTACGTGGCGCTGCTGGCCTTTGCCGCAGCACTGGTCTTCGGCTCCTTCCTGCGGGTCTCCTCGGTGACCGCGATGGGGCCGAGCGGCGTCGATCTCGCCGCCGGGCCCGCGTGGGAGGGCTGGATGGAGCCGCCGGGCTACACCCGCCTGCCGTCGGTCTATCTCAACGACATCAGCGCGCCCGGGCTGACCGTGCCAGAGGGCGCGCAGATCACGCTCCGCATGTATGGCGAAGTGGGGGCGCTGTCGGTCGACGAGAGCGTCTCGGGCCGCGCCCTCACGCCCGAAGCGGCGCAGGAGACGGCGCAGGATTTCGCCGTGCTGCAATCGGGTCGGCTCGCCATCGACGGCCCCGGAGGTCGGGCCTGGGAGGTCAGCGTCACCGCCGATGCCGCCCCCAGCGTGCGCCGCGAGGGCGAGATCGAATCGAGCTACGAGGGCGATGCGCAGATCCCCTTCGCCGCCAGCGACGATTACGGCGTGGTCGCGGGCAGCGCCCGCATCGAGCTGGCGCTGGGCGAGGTCGCGCGCGACTACCTGCTCGCCGCCGAGCCCGAGCCGCGCCCGGCCATCGAGGTGCCGCTGCCGATGCCCATCGCCGGTGACCGGGCCGAGTTCACCGAGACGCTGGTCGAGAATTTCTCCGAGCATCCCTGGGCCAACCTGCCGGTGCGCCTGTCGATCAGCGTCGAGGACGAGGCCGGCCAGACCGGTCAGGCCGAGGTCGAGACCATCACCCTGCCGGGGCGGCGCTTCTTCGATCCGATGGCGGCGGCGGTGATCGAGCAGCGCCGGGCGCTGCTCTGGACCCGCGACAACATCCCCGAGATCAGCCGCATCATCCGCGCCGTCAGCCATCTGCCCGACGACGTGTTCCGCTCGGCGGTGCCGTATCTGCGGCTGCGCACCATCCTGCGCCAGCTCGAGGCGGCGGGGCCATCGATGGGCGACGCGCAGCAGGCCGAGATCGCCAAGGCGATGTGGGATCTGGCGATCATCCTCGAGGAGGGCGATCTGGCCTCGGCGCTCGAGCGGCTGCAGCGTGCCCAAGAGCGGCTTTCGGAAGCGATGAAGAACGGCGCGTCTGATCAGGAGATCGCCGAGCTGATGCAGGAGCTGCGCGAGGCCACCGACGATTACCTCCGGCAGCTGTCGCGGCAGGCGCAGCAGCAGGCCGAGCAGAATCCCGAGATGGCGCAGTCCCAGGACAGCATGGAGATGAGCCAGAACGACCTGCAGCGCATGATGGACCGCATCCAGGAGCTGATGGAGCAGGGCCGCATGGCCGAGGCGCAGGAGGCGCTGCGCCAGCTTCAGGAGCTGATGGAGAACATGCAGGTGACGCAGGGCCAGCAGGGCCAGTCGCCGGGCGAGCAGGCGATGGAAGGTCTGGGAGAGACGCTGCGCGAGCAGCAGGGCCTGTCGGACGAGGCGTTCCGCCAGCTGCAGGAGCAGTTCAACCCCGGCCAGCAGGGGCAGCAAGGTCAGCAGGGCCAGCAAGGGCAGCAGCAGGGCCAACAGGGTCAGGGCGGCCAGCAGCAGGGTCAGGGACAGGGCGAACAGCAGGGCCAGCAGGGGCAAGGTGGAGAGCAATCGCTCGAAGAAAGCCTCGCCAACCGCCAGCAGCAGCTGCGCGACGAGCTGAACCGCCAGCGCCAGAACCTGCCCGGCGCCGGGACCGAGCCCGGCGAGGCCGCGCGCGATGCGCTGCGCCGGGCCGAGGAGGCCATGGACGGGGCCGAGGAGGCGCTGCGTCAGGACGATCTCGCCGGGGCCATCGACAACCAGTCGCAGGCCATGGAGGCGCTGCGCGAGGGCATGCGCAGCCTCGGCGAGGCGATGGCGCAGCAACAGCAGCAGAACCCCGGCCAGCAGGGCCAGCAGCAGGGCGGCAACCCCGGTCAGCAGCGCGACCCTCTGGGCCGCAACGCCGGCGCCAACGGCAATATCGGCACCGACGAGAACATGGTGCAGGACGAAGACGTCTACCGCCGCGCCCGCGAGCTGCTCGACGAGATCCGCCGCCGCTCCGGCGAGGGCGAGCGCCCTCAGGAAGAGCTCGACTATCTCGAGCGTCTGCTCGAACGGTTCTGATCACCTGACAGCCAAAGGCCCGCGCGCACGCCGCGCGGGCGCCACGATCCCACCGCGAGCCTTGCCCCGCGCCCGCCCGAATGGGTATAGCGGAGAAAGACGGCAAGGATCTGAACGGCATGGCCAAGGCGGCGCTCGACACATTGCGGGAGCTCTACGAGGGCGACAGCGACCGGGCGCACCGCTTTCGCTACGGCGTCCTGGCCTTCGATATCGGCACGATCCTCTACGTGGTCGCCACCTCCTTCAGCAATCACGGCCGCGTCGTCGAGACGGTCGACATGCTCTTCGGGGTGGTGTTCCTCGCGGATTTCGTCGCGAGGATGTCCATCGAGCCGCAAAAGCTGCGCTTCCTGATCCGGCCCGTCACGCTCGCCGACATCGTCTCGATCGCCTCCTTCCTCGCGCCGCTGGCGGGCGAGGGTCTGGGCTTCCTGCGCGTGGTGCGGACGCTGCGTTTCCTGCACACCTACCAGCTGTTCCGGCGGCTGCGGGAGGATTTCCCGTTCTTCCGCCGCTATCAGGACGTGTTCAGCGCCACCCTCAACCTGATGGTCTTCATCTTCGTGATGACCGGGCTGGTCTACGCCACCCAGTACCGCACCAACCCCCAGATCGAAAACTACGCCGACGCGCTCTATTTCACCGTGACCGCGCTCACCACCACCGGCTTCGGCGACATCACCCTCACCGGCTCGCTGGGGCGGATGATCTCGGTGGTGGTGATGATCTGCGGCGTGACCCTGTTCCTGCGGCTGGCGCAAGTGCTGTTCCGCCCCGCCAAGGTGCGCGAGACCTGCAGCACCTGCGGGCTGTCTTTGCATGATGCCGACGCGGTGCATTGCAAGCATTGCGGCACCGTCATCCATATCGAAACCGAGGGCGAGTACTGATGACCGACGTGGCGATCCGCCCGTATTCCGCCGAAGACGAGGCCGCGCTCTGGCGCATCCTCGAGCCGGTGTTCCGGGCCGGCGAGACCTATGCCATCGACCCCGACATCCCGCGCGATGCCGCGCTGGCCTATTGGTGCGGCCCCGAGCGCCGGGTGTTCTCGGCGCTGATCGACGGCGCGGTGGCGGGCAGCTACTACATCGTGCGCAACCAGAAGGGCGGCGGCAGCCATGTCTGCAATTGCGGCTTCGCCACCGACCCCGCGCAGGCCGGCAAGGGCGTCGCCCGCGCCATGCTGGCCCATGCGCTCGAGACCGCCAAGGCGCTTGGCTTCCGCGCCATGCAGTTCAATTTCGTGGTCTCCACCAACAGCCGCGCGGTGGAGATCTGGCAGCGCGCCGGCTTCGATATCGCCGGCCGCCTGCCGGGCGCCTTCCATCACCCGGAAAAGGGTTATGTCGACGCGCTGGTCATGTATAAGGCGCTCGAAACGGACTGATTTCAGGAGCATTTCCCGTGGCCGAAGACACCCGCCTGCTCGCCGTCCTGATCGACGCCGACAACACCTCGCCGAAATACGCCAAGGCGATCTTCGACGAGATCGCCTCGCTGGGCGAGGCCAGCGTGCGGCGCGTCTACGGCGACTTTGCCAGCCAGCAGATCTCGGG
>NZ_JBYNAH010000012.1:7277-38071 GCF_059781815.1 Salipiger sp.
CTCGGGCTGGTCCAAGATCTCGGCCGAGTTCGGCCTCGTGCCGCACCACTCGCCGGCCAACACCGTGGGCAAGAACTCGTCGGATATCTCGCTGGTGATCGACGCCATGGACCTGATGCATACCGGCCGCTTCGACGGCTTCGTGGTGGTCAGTTCCGACAGCGATTTCACCCGCCTCGCGAGCCGCATCCGTGAGCAGGGGCTCGACGTCTACGGCATGGGCATGCAGAAGACGCCGGATGCCTTCCGCAAGGCCTGCAAGCGCTTCATCTTCCTCGAGAACCTCGACGGCGCGCCGGAGCAGAAGAGCGGCGACCGCTCGCCGCGCGCCAGCGGCAAGCTCGAGGAGGCGCGCAACCTCATCTTCACCGCGATGGACGCCATCGAGCAGGAGGATGACTGGTACACGCTGGGCCAGCTCGGCCAGTTCATCACCGCGGCGAACCCGGATTTCGACACCCGCAGCTACGGCAAGCGCAAGCTCTCGGATCTGGTGTCGGAGCTGAAGGTCTTCGAGACCAAGCGCGGCCCGGGCAACCAGCTTCTGGTGCGCCGGCTCGACTAGCGCGGCCTGAGCGGCAGGAAGAGATCGGTGACCATCGCGGTCGCCCGGACCTGCGGCGGCATGGCGACGCGCTGGCAATAGGGCGGGAAGTCGCCCAGCGTCTCGCCGCTCTGCACGAACCAGTCGCGGCGCAGCCACGGGAGCGCCGCCTCGAGCAGCGCCTCGGGCCCGGTGACCCGCAGAACCGCCCGGCGGCCGCCGGGGATCTCGCCCAGGGTGAGCCCCTCGAGCCCCTCGGTGCGGCCGTTGGTCCCCGCGCAGAGATCTATGTGAAAGCGCTCGGGCGCCGCGTCGGACAACCCGGTTCGATAGACGTTGAAGGTGGCGCTCTCCGGCGGACGCAGCCCCGCAGCTTTCCGCCGCTCGATGAACCGCGCGACGCTGGCGCGGATGCCGGAGGGGGGCCCGATATGCGACAGGATCGCCACCGGCACCGAAGGAACCTCCCGGATCGTCACGTCTGCGATGGCAAAGACCGGTCTCATGGCGGCTCGGTACTCCGTGCTCAGGTCGACGGGCCGAACCTTGTCAGGAAGGTGTCGACGGCCGCTTCCACCACGCGGGTGACCTCGTCCTCGGAAAAGCTGTCGCGGATGCCGAAGAGACGCTTGATCCACAAATCCGCCTTGCAGAGCTCGATGAACTGGTCGGCGGCGAGCCCGAGATCGTCGATCTCCACCTCGCCGCGCGCCATGGCTGCGGTGAGATAGGCTTTCAGCTCGGTGCGCACCAGCACCGGGCCGCACTGGTAGAATTCGGCGCCGAGTTCGGGAAACCGGTCGGCCTCGGCAACGCAGATGCGGAACACCCGCTGGCCCATCTCCGACAGCAGGAAGTCGAGCACGCTGCGCCCGATATAGGACAGCACGAGGCGCGGCGGCTGGCTTGGATCGAGCGCAACGAGCACCTCGTCCGCCTGTGCCCGGCACTGGGCGGTGGCCATCTCCATGAAGAGCAGGCGCTTGTCGGGAAAGTAGCTGTAGAGCGTGGCCTTGGAGACGCCGGCGGTCCGGGCGATCTCGTCGACGCTGGCCCCTTCGAAGCCGTCGCGCAGGAAGATCTCGCGCGCGCCTTTCAGGACCTGGTCGTATTTGCGCCCGCGCCGGACGCTCGCCGTATTGCCCGGCATGGACGCTCTCCTCTGGTGATCCGGATCATAGACCGCGCGGTTCAGTTCCGGCAAGCGTGGCGCGATCCGCCGTGCGCCCCGGACGCGCGGGGCTGCGGCAATCGGCCCGACGGCAGACTGCGTGACGGGCGTTGCATCCAGCGACGGGTGCGGTACTTTAGAATCATTCCAAATCGAGGCCTTCCCCATGCGTTTCTTCACCCAGCGCCGCCAATTCAAGGATCTCAGCGAGCAGGAGGTGCTCGCGCTGGCGATCTCGTCCGAAGAGGACGATGCCCGGATCTACCGCAGCTATGCCGAGATGCTGCGGGCCGACTATCCCGACACCGCGCAGGTCTTCGACGGCATGGCGGAAGAGGAGGACGGTCACCGCAAGGCGCTGATCGCGGCGCACCGGATGCGCTTCGGCGAGGTGATCCCGCTGATCCGGCGCGAGCACGTGGCCGGGTTCTATGCCAGACGCCCGGTCTGGCTGATGCAGAACCTCAGCCTCGAGCGCATCCGCGAGGAGGCCGAGATCATGGAGCGCGATGCGGAGCGTTTCTATATCGACGCGGCCAAGCGCAGCACCGATGCCGGGACCCGCAAGCTGCTGGGCGATCTCGCCGCCGCCGAGGCCGGGCACGAGACCCGCGCCGCCGAGCTGACGGCCGAGCATCTCGATGCCGATCGCCGGAGCGACGAGGACCGGCTGGCGCATCGGCAGTTCGTGCTGACCTGGGTGCAGCCGGGCCTGGCGGGGCTGATGGATGGCTCGGTCTCGACCTTGGCGCCGATCTTCGCGACGGCCTTCGCGACGCAGGACACCTGGACGACCTTCCTCGTCGGCCTCGCGGCCTCGGTCGGGGCGGGGATTTCCATGGGCTTCACCGAAGCGGCGTCGGATGATGGCGAGCTTTCGGGCCGGGGCTCGCCGATGAAACGCGGCATCGCCTCGGGGGTGATGACCACCGTGGGCGGGCTTGGACATGCGTTGCCCTATCTGATCCCGCATTTCTGGACAGCCACGAGCATCGCGTGGATCATCGTCTTCATCGAGCTCTGGGCGATTGCCTGGATCCAGAACAAGTACATGGAGACGCCGTTCCTGCGCGCCTCGATGCAGGTGGTTCTCGGCGGCGCGCTGGTGCTGGCGGCGGGGGTGCTGATCGGCAGCGGCTGAGCCCGCGCCGCTCCTCCGCCCTTGCGGGCGTCCTCGCCGGCGTCTCGATCAATGCGTGCGCATTTGCCGGAGCTTGCACTTGCGGCGGGCGCCGGCCTGCCTCCGGCGGGAGTATTTTTGACGAAGAGAAGCCAGGGGCGCTTCCCGAGTGTCTTCTTTGGTTCGAAAATACCTCGGGGGTGAATTGGCCGCAGGCCAAGAGGGGACTGGCCCCCTCATCGCCCTCCCCAAGCCGCATAACCGCTGGAAGCCGGGACGCGCCCGTGGCAAACCAAGCGGGCGCACGGCCAAGGGAGACGCGACCATGACCCAGTTCGGCAAGGGCTGCCACCTGCATCTGATCGACGGATCGGCTTTCATCTTCCGGGCCTATCACGCCCTGCCGCCGCTCACGCGCAAGTCCGACGGGCTGCCCATCGGGGCGGTCTCGGGCTTCTGCAACATGCTGCAGAAATACGTCGAGGACAGCGCCGGCCCCGATGCGCCGACCCACGTGGCGGTGATCTTCGACAAGGGCAGCCACACCTTCCGCAACGATCTCTACGATCTCTACAAGGCCAACCGCGAGGCCATGCCCGAGGATCTGCGGCCGCAGATCCCGCTGACCCGGCGCGCCACCGAGGCGTTCAACATCGCCTGCAAGGAGCTCGAGGGTTATGAGGCCGACGACATCATCGCCACGCTGGCGCGGCAGGCGCGCGAGGCCGGCGGGCGGGTGACGATCATCAGCTCCGACAAGGACCTGATGCAGCTCGTGGGTGACGGCGTCGAGATGCTCGACGCGATGAAGAACCGCCGCATCGACCGCGACGGCGTGTTCGAGAAGTTCGGCGTTTACCCTGAGCGCGTGGTCGACGTGCAGGCGCTTGCGGGCGACTCGGTCGACAACGTGCCCGGCGCTCCGGGCATCGGCATCAAGACGGCCGCCCTGCTGATCAACGAATACGGCTCGCTCGAAGAGCTGCTCGACAGGGCCGAGGAGATCAAGCAGCCGAAGCGGCGCCAGACCCTGATCGAGAAGCGGGAGCAGATCGAGCTGTCGAAGCGGCTCGTGCAGCTCGACGAGGAGACGCCGCTGGAATTCGGGCTCGATGATCTCGAGGTGAAGGACCCCGACCCTGAAGTGCTTCTGGGCTTCCTCGCCGAGATGGAATTCCGCACCCTCACCAAGCGCATCGCCGACCAGCTCGATGCCGAGGCACCGGTGATCCCCGACACCACCCCCGAGGGCGCCAACCCGCCCGAGGCCGGCGCGCCTGAAATGCCGGCCATCGAGCCGGACAAATACATCTGGGTGAAATCCGCCGAGGATCTCGCGCCCTTCATCGCGGCGGCGCTTCAGCATGGCTGGGTCGCGGTGGACACCGAGACCACCGGGCTCAACGAGATGGCCTGCGATCTCGTCGGCATCTCGCTCTGCACCCTGCCGGGCGAGGCCTGCTACATCCCGCTGGCGCATCGCGCCGACAGCGAGGGCGATCTCTTCGGCGGCGGTGAGCTGGCCGAGGGGCAGATGCCGATGCAGGAGGCGCTCGACCTGCTCAAGCCGCTGCTCGAGGATCCGGCGGTGATGAAGATCGGGCAGAACATGAAATACGACGCCAAGATCTTCGCCCGCTACGGCGTCCGCATCGCGCCGATCGACGACACCATGCTGATGTCCTACGCGATGAATGCCGGCCTGCACGGCCATGGCATGGACGCGCTTTCGGAGCGTTACCTGTCGCACACGCCGATCCCGATCAAGGAGCTGCTGGGCTCGGGCAAGAAGATGAAGACCTTCGACCAGGTGCCGATCGAGGACGCGGTGAAATATGCCGCCGAGGATGCCGACATCACACTCCGGCTCTGGACCCTGCTGAAGCCGCAGCTGCACCGCAACCACGTCACCCGGGTCTACGAGACCATGGAACGCCCGCTGGTGCCGGTGCTGGCCGAGATGGAGATGGCGGGCGTGCAGGTCGACCGCGACACGCTCTCGCGCATGTCGAACGCCTTCAGCCAGAAGATGGCGGCGCTCGAGGCCGAGATCCACGAGCTGGCGGGCGAGAGCTTCAACGTGGGCTCGCCGAAGCAGCTGGGCGAGATCCTGTTCGACAAGATGGGGCTCGAGGGCGGCAAGAAGGGCAAGACCGGCGCCTATGCCACCGGGGCCGACGTGCTCGAAGACCTCGCCACCGAGCACGAGCTGCCGGCGCGGGTGCTCGACTGGCGGCAGCTCTCGAAGCTGAAATCCACCTATACCGACGCGCTGCAGGAGCACATCAACAAGGAGACCGGCCGGGTTCATACCTCCTACGTGATCTCGGGGGCCAATACCGGACGCCTCGCCTCGACCGATCCCAACCTGCAGAACATCCCGGTGCGCTCGGAAGAGGGGCGGCGCATCCGCGAGGCCTTTGTCGCGCCCGAGGGCAAGACCATCGTGGCGCTCGACTATTCCCAGATCGAGCTGCGCATCCTCGCCCACATGGCCGAGATCGACGCGCTGAAGCAGGCCTTCCGCGACGGGCAGGACATCCACGCCATGACCGCGTCGGAGATGTTCAACGTGCCGATGGAAGAGATGACCTCAGAGATCCGCCGGCAGGCGAAGGCGATCAACTTCGGCGTCATCTACGGCATCTCTGGCTTTGGCCTGGCGCGCAACCTGCGCATCCCGCGGGCCGAGGCGCAGGGCTTCATCGACCGCTATTTCGAGCGCTTCCCCGGCATCCGCACCTACATGGACGACACCGTGGCCTTCGCCAAGGAGCACAAGCGCGTCGAGACGCTGTTCGGCCGGGTGATCCACACCCCCGAGATCGCCGCAAAGGGGCCGCGCGCCGGCTTTGCCAAGCGTGCCGCGATCAACGCGCCGATTCAGGGCACCGCGGCGGATATCATCCGCCGCGCGATGATCCGCATGCCCGACGCCATCGCCAAGCTGCCCGCCATCATGCTGCTGCAGGTGCATGACGAACTGATCTTCGAGGTCGAGCAGGGCGCCGAGGAGGATCTCATCGCCGCTGCCCGTTCGGTCATGGAAGGCGCCGCCGAGCCGGTGGTGAAGCTCGACGTGCCGCTGGTGGTCGATGCCGGGCAGGGCAAGAGCTGGGCCGAGGCGCACTGAGGCGCCAGCGCCCAACCGCTTTATCAGGCCACGCCCATCGCGGGGGCCTGCACCAGCCCCTGCCCGCGATCCAGCGCGTCGGTCGCCGGGTCGATGGGCGCGGTGGTGCAGGTGGCCATCAGCCGCGCCTGCACCGCGCCGGCAAAGGCCGGGCTGCCCGAGGCGCGCTGCGCCTCCCACCAGAGTGCGGCGATGCCGGCGACGTGGGGGCAGGCCATCGAGGTGCCGTTGAGCGGGCGCAGGCCGCCGCCGATCGCCGCCGAGATCACGTTCACACCGGGGCCCGACACCGTGGGGTTGGTGTTCGAGAACGACGCGATGTTCAGCCCGCCAGCCCCCTGCCCCAGCGCGCCGACCGAGACCACGCCGAAGGCGGCGGCGGGCAGCGAGGCTGAGACCTCGAAACTCGGGTCGATGTTGCGGCGGCTCTCGTTTCCGGCGGCGGCGCATACCACCGTCCCGCCCGAGAACGCCGCCTGCGCGCGCAGCATGTCCATCAGCGCGTCGAACATGCGCAGGTTCTGGCGATAGGCCTCGAGCGCGGCGGACCCCGCCAGCAGCGTCGGCCAACCCTGATCGACGAGCCGCTCGGCGAGGCCCGGGAAGTCGAAGCCGAGCGACATCGAGATCACCTGAGCCTGCTCGTCCGAGGCCCATTTGATCGCGCGGAACAGCATGTCCGACGAACCGCTGCCATCATCGCCCAGCACCTTGCCGATCAGCGCGTCGGTGACGCCGCGCGCCACGCCGATGCGGGTGCCGTCGACATCGCGCCCGAACACGGTGCCGGCGCAATGGGTGCCGTGGCCGTTGGCATCCTCGATGCCGGAGCCGGCAAAGTCGCGCGTGTTGAGGGTGACGCCGGCAAAGGCCGGGTGATTGGTGTCGATGCCGGTGTCGAGCACCGCCACGCGCACCCCGGCGCCGGTAAAGGCGGAAGTGTCGGCGCCGACCGCCGCGATGCCCCAGGCGGGCTCGGCATCCTCGGCGCGGACCTCGTCGAGCGGTTGCGGCTCGATCAGCCGGGTCGGCATCTCGCGTGCCACGGCGGTCACCGCCGGGTCGCGGCTCACGTCGCGCAGATCCTTGGCGTTCAGCTCGGCGGATTCGAGCTTGGGCGCGGGCGGCACCGCGTTCGCAATCGGGGCATCGAAGGTGCCGGTTCCGAAGCCCGGCAGCCCGGGAGGCGCCGCGGGGCGCGGGGCACGGTTGCGAAGCGGGGCGTTCTCGTCACGCAGAATGATGAACATGGCAAATCTCGCTCTAATGGACTTTTCCAATAGCGCGATGATACACCTTAAGGTTGATTCAGCGAAGTTTTACCGCGTGAACCCCGCGTGAAATCGTTCTCAGATGAGATTGTTCCGCCGGAACAGGGCCTTGAGGTCGGCCTCGGGGCGCGGCCCCATGTGGCTGATGACCTCGGAGGCGGCCACGGTGCCCATCCGGCCCGCGGTTTCCATGTCGGTGCCGGTGGCGAGACCGTAAAGGAAGCCGGCGGCGAACTGGTCGCCCGCGCCGGTGGCATCGACCGGCACCACCTTTTCGACCGGAACGTCGGTGCGCACGCCATCCTTGATGATGCTGACCCCGTCGCCCGAGCGGGTGCAGACCACCAGCGGGCAGACATCGGCGACGCGGGCGAGATCCTTGTCGAGATGGTCGTCCTGGTAGAGCGAGCGGATCTCGGCCTCGTTGCCGATCACGTAGTCCATCTCGTTGGCAATCAGGCGCAGGAAGTCCTCGCGGTGGCGTTCGACGCAGAACGGGTCCGAGATCGCGATGCCAGCAAGGCCGCCGGCCTTGCGGCAGGTGCGGGCGGCGCGCAGGAACGCCTCCTTGCCCTTCGGTTTGTCGAAGAGATAGCCTTCGAGGAAGATGATGTCGGTCTGCGCCGCGATCTCCTCGGCCACGTCCTCGGGGCCGAGCTCGGCGGAGATGCCGAGATAGGTGTTCATCGAACGCTCGCCGTCGGGCGAGACAAAGATCATCGAGCGCGAGGTCGGCAGCTCGCCGCCTTCGACCGGCGGGTTGACGAAATCGGTGCCGCCCTTCTCCATCGCGTCGGCATAGAAACGCCCCAGCGCATCGTCGCGCACGCGCCCGAAAAAGCCGGTGCGCAGGCCGAGATTGCCCAGCCCCGCGAGCGTGTTCGCCACCGAGCCGCCGGCGGCCTGCACGCGGTTCTCCATCGCGCCGTAGAGCTGCTCGGCGCGCTCGCGCTCGACCAGCTGCATGATGCCCTTCTCGATGCCCATCATCTCGAGGAAGCTGTCATCGGAGCGGGTCAGCACGTCGACGATGGCGTTGCCGATGCCAAGAACCTGGTACTTCTTGGTCGGATGCTGCGGGGTCAGGGTCATACGGTCTTGTCCTCGAACTGGCACAGGTCGCGGATCAGGCAGGCCTGGCACTTGGGCTTGCGCGCGACACAGGTGTAGCGCCCGTGCAGGATCATCCAGTGATGCGCGTGCTGCTGGAAATCCACGGGAATGTTGTCTTCGATGGCGCGCTCGACGGCCACCACGTCCTTGCCGGGGCAGATCCCCGAGCGGTTGCCGAGGCGGAAGATATGGGTATCGACCGCCTGCGCCGGGTAGTGCCACCACATGTTTAACACCACGTTGGCGGTCTTGCGTCCGACGCCGGGCAGGCTCTCGAGCGCGGCGCGCGAGCACGGCACCTCGCCGCCATACTGCTCGTGCAGGATCTTCGAGAGCTTGATGACGTTCTTGGCCTTGTTGCGGTAAAGGCCGATGGTCTTGATATGCTCGATCACGCCCTCTTCGCCGAGCGCCAGCATCTTCTCGGGCGTGTCGGCGATCTTGAAGAGCTCGCGCGTCGCCTTGTTGACGCCGGCATCGGTGGCCTGCGCCGAGAGCGCGACGGCCACCACCAGCGTATAGGCATTGACGTGGTCGAGCTCGCCCTTGGGCTCGGGCTCTGCCTCGCGGAAGCGGGTGAAGATCTCCCGCAGGGTATGATAATCGAGCTGCTTGGCCATGCCCCCGGATATGAAACGCTTTTCCCGTATCGGCAAGCCGTTTGCGCGCAGGGCTGACCTCTCGCGACCGGTCCCGTTGGGGGGTCGTGTCGCGCTGAACCAGCCCTGACACAATTTCGAGTTGAGCGAGATCTATCGGAAATTGTATTTTTGTGATACGAACACGCATGGCGGCGGTCCCGATTTTCAATCCGCCCGCTGCTTATTTCCCACGTCGAAATTCATTTGAGGATCGAAGCCATGTTGAATGCAGAGGCCGTGAGCCGCGCCAAGACTCGCCATATCGAGATCGCCAAGCCTTTTGACGATGAACTCGGCCCGCTGAAGCTCTTGCCGGGGATCTGGAAGAACACCAATGCCGATGTGCCGTTCGGATGGAACTGCATTGCGCTGCCCTTCGTCACCGACCCGCCGCCCGCCGGGTTCAATTACCGGCTGATGGTCAACCACTACCGCGAGACGCTGCAGTTCTTCACCGCCGACAAGGGCGCGCCCAATCGCGGCATCCAGCGCGACGCCGGAGGTCTGACCGATCTCGACCAGCTCGTGGTGGCGCTCGACTATCAGCAACTGGTCGAACACGTGGCAGTGGACGAGTTCCCCGCCAGCGGCAAGCTCGCCGCCCCTGGAGCGGCGATCCATCACGAGCCGGGTCTCTTCCTGTTCATGACCAACCACACCACCGAGGGCATCAACATCGCCCGGCTCGGAACCGTGCCGCATGGCGACTCGCTGCTGGCGATGGGCCGCTTCGATGCGGCGGTCGATATCTTCGATGGCCCGCCCGACATCCCGGCGGTCAACGGTTTCCCCGAGGGGGTGCTGCTGCCGCGCGACGACACCGCCGGCGGCGAGGACGACCTGCTGAAACCGCTCGAAAGCCGCTATCTCGGGCCATACAAGCATTTCCACGACAATCCGTTCTTTGGCACCGTCCCCGCGGGAACGCCGGGCTTCCCGGGCTTCAACCCGGTGCATCCCGAAGAGCTGCTGCGCGGCGCGCAGCCTGCGCCTGACAAGGTGAAGAAGACCACCCGGCTCGACTTGACCACCAGCGCCACGGAGGCGGCGGGTATTCTCAACATCCCGTTCATCGTCAAGCACGCCAACGCGACCTCGATGAAGTCGACCTTCTGGATCATGGAGCTCGACGAGCCGGGCGTTGGCGATGAGCCCAAGCTGGTGATGCAGTATCTGCAGGTGGTGATGCTCGATTTCTTCCCGCGCCGCGACGGCATTCCGGGCCTAATCGGCTGGCCGCATGTCTCGATCAACACGCTCGAGAAGGTGGCCAATGTCGAGGATGACGCCGAGGTTCTGACCTCCGACGAGTACTGACACGCGCGGATACCGGGCCCTCCCATCCCGATCGCGACCCGGTGTCCTGAAAGCGCAGGAACCGGGTCGCACGCCCGCGCGCGGCGGCGTAGCTTGGGCCGGCAACACGGGAGCCGGAGCATGTCTGAGACGTCGCAGGGGTATCATTACGAGGTCATGCGCCGCGCCATCGAGATGGTGGACGCCGCCGGGCCGCAGGCCACGCTCGAGGAGCTGGCGGCGGGCATGGGCATGAGCCCGGCGCATTTCCAGCGCCTGTTCTCGCGCTGGGCCGGGGTATCTCCGAAACGCTTCCAGCAATACCTGACGCTGGGCCACGCCAAGGCGCTGCTCTCCGAGCGCTTCACCACGCTCGAGACCGCGCATGCCACCGGGCTCTCGGGCGGCGGGCGGCTGCACGACCTGTTTCTGCGCTGGGAGGCGATGAGCCCCGGCGAATACGGGCGCGGCGGCGAGGGCCTCACGATCCGCTGGGGCTGGTTCGACAGCCCCTTCGGGCGGTCACTGGTGATGGGCACCGACAAGGGCATCTGCGGCATCGGCTTTGCCTCCGAGGCCGGCGACGACGCCACCATGGCCGACCTGCGCAGCCGCTGGCCGCAGGCCACCTATGTCGAGGATTCGGCGGCGCTGGCGCCCTGGGTGGCGGCGGCCTTCGGGCAGGCGGGTGGCGAGGTGCCGCTCTTCCTCATCGGCGCGCCGTTCCAGATCAAGGTCTGGGAGGCGCTGATGCGGGTGCCCTCGGGCCATGTCACCACCTATTCCGAGATCGCCCACGCGGTGGGCAGCCCCAAGGCGGTGCGCGCCGTGGGCACGGCGGTCGGGCGCAACCCGATCTCGCTGCTGATCCCCTGCCACCGCGCGCTGCGCAAGTCCGGGGGCCTTGGCGGTTACCACTGGGGCCTGCCGGTCAAGCGCGCGATCCTGGCCTGGGAGGCGGCGCGGCTCGAGGCGTGAGCCGCGGTTCCATCACTCCGAAGTGAGGCGCGGAATGGGCAAAGACCCGCCGAGACCCCCGTGACAGCGCTGTTGGTCCGTTGCATGGTCGCACTATAGTTCAGGAGGAGCGCCCCCGCCGTGCGGGGGCCATAACGATCAAGAGGCACACCATGATCCGGGCCAAGACGTCCATTCTTCTTTCCCTTGCCGCCGTGATGGGGCTGAGCGCCTGTTCGGACGGGCAGGCGTTCGACCAGAACAACCCCAACCGCAACACCAATCAGGGCGTCCTTCTCGGCGCGCTCGGCGGTGCTGCCGCGGGCCGCATCATCGGTGGCAACAACGACGATGCTCTGAAGAACACGCTTGTCGGGGCCGCTGCGGGCGCCATCGCCGGCGGTGTGATCGGCAATCAGCTCGACAAGCAGGAAGCCGAGCTGCGTCAGCAGCTGGGCAACGAGGTCGGCATCCGCAACACCGGCGACCGCCTGATCGTGACCATGCCGCAGGATATCCTGTTCGGCTTCGACAGCGACACGCTGCGCACCGATCTGCAGGCCGACATCCGCACCGTCGGCCGCTCGCTGCTCGAGTATCCGGACACCAGCGTGCAGGTGGTCGGCCACACCGACAGCGACGGCGATGCCGGCTACAACCAGGGCCTGTCGCAGCGCCGTGCGCAATCCGTGGCCAATGTGCTGGTCTCGACCGGCGTGCCCTCGAACCGGATCTCGGTCATCGGCCGCGGCGAGGCCCAGCCCATCGCGTCGAACCTGACGCCCGAGGGCAAGGCGCAGAACCGCCGGGTGGAAATCGTCATCCTGCCGAACGCCTGATACCGGCGTTCCTTGCAAGACATCGGCGCGCCGCGGTTCCCCGCGGCGCGTTTCGCGTTTCAGAGCCGGTTCGACAGCTCGATCAGGGTGCCGTCCGGGTCGCGGAGATAGAGCGACAGGATCGGCCCCTCGGCACCGCTGCGCGTGACCGGCCCTTCCTCGATCGCGATCCCCAGCGCGGCAAGATGCGCCTGCCACGCGGTCAACGGCGTGTCGCTGAGGAGGCAGAGATCGGCCGATCCGGGCGTCGGGGCCGCCGCCTTGGGCAGGAACTCGGCGCCGGCCTGATGCAGGTTGATCTTCTGGCTCCCGAAGCGCAGCGCCCAGCGGTGCGATCCGTCGGCCGGGGTGAAGCGCTCGGCCCGCATGCCGAGCGCCTCGGTGTAGAACGCCAGCGTGGCTTCGAGGTCGGCCACGGTGAGGACCAGATGATCGAGAGACTGGACGGTGGGCGCCATGGGTGGTCTAGATCCTTTCCGGAGGGAGGTGCTCATGAGTGACGATGCCACAGCCGAAACCCGTCTGACAGACAGGCTCGATCCGGCCCGCGCCAACGCGCTGATGGCGGCGTTGGGCCGCCCCGAACGGCTGGCGGAGGGCGATGCCCTGCCGCCGTTCTTTCACCAGATCCATTTCTGGGATGCGCAGCCGCCCGAGGCGCTGGGGCGCGATGGCCATCCGCGCACCGGCGGGCTGATCCCCGATTTCGGCCTGCCGCGCCGCATGTGGGCGGGGGGCGCGCTGCGCTTCCTTGCGCCTCTGAAGGCCGGGCTCGAGGCCGAGAAGCGCACTGTCCGGGAGAAGGCCGCGCAGAAGACCGGACGCAGCGGCCCGCTGGCCTTCGTCACCCTGCGCCACGAGATCCGGCAGGGCGGGGTGCTCTGCGTCGAGGAGCGGCAGGATCTTGTCTATCGCGAGGACCCGTCTTCCGACGCGCCGCGCCCGGTGCCGCCTGTGGCGCGTACGGACGAGACGCTGGCGCGGGCTGCGCAGTTCGACAGCACGCTGCTGTTCCGCTACTCGGCGCTGACCTTCAACGGCCATCGCATCCACTACGATGTCGATTATGCCCGCAAGGTCGAGGGCTATGCCGATCTGGTGGTGCACGGCCCGCTTCTGGCGCAGCTCCTGATGCTTCTGGCCGAGGAGCAGGCGCCGCTTTCGTCGTTCCGCTTCCGTCTCACGGCGCCGGTCACGCTGGGAGAGGAGGTCACGCTCTGTCGCGATGCCGAAAGCGCTTGGGTGCGGGGGGCCGACGGGCGTCAGTGCATTGCCGCCGAGATGATCTTCTGAGCCAGACGAGAAAGCCCCCGCCGATGGCGGGGGCCGTTCGAGATGCAGCGCTGATAGACGCTCAGCAGCCGGTGCCGTGCAGCACGACGCGGATGGTCCGTGCGAGAACCTTGAGGTCGGTGGCGAGGGACAGCTGGCGCAGATAGTCGGTATCGAACCCGGCGCGCTCGGCGAAGCTCGACTCGTTGCGCACCGAGGTCTGCCAGAAGCCGGTGATGCCCGGGCGCAGCGCATAATAGGCGGTGCCGGGATAGAGATCCTGCTGATCCACCATCATCGGCCGCGGGCCGACCAGCGACATGTCTCCACGCAGCACGTTCCAGAGCTGCGGCAGCTCGTCGAGCGAGGTCTTGCGGATGATGCGGCCGATTGCGGTGATGCGCGGATCGTGGCGCAGCTTCTGCGTCCGGTCCCACTCGGCGCGGGCCTCGGGGTTGCTGTCGAGATAGGCCTCGAGACGGGCCTCGGCATCGGCCACCATCGAGCGCAGCTTGATCATGTGAAAGATGCGGCCGTTCCGCCCGACGCGCTTCTGCAAATAGAAGGGCGACTTGCCATCAATGGCGATGAGCGCGGCAAGCGTGGCGACGACCAGCAGAACGGGCAGGGCGCCAAGCAGCACGAGGGTGACGTCGAGAACGCGCTTTGCGAAGCGGTCATAGGATGCGCCCTGCGGTGCGGCAGAGAGGGCGTCGTCAATAAGGCGTTCGATGCCAGGGGTCGGCAGCGGCTGGCGAATATGAATAGTCAATTTGACCTCCTCGAGGCGTGTATTGACGGAAATGCTGGCAAGTATGTGCTTTGGGCCAATCGCAGACCGCAGGTCACCGTTTCCCTGCCGTGCTGCAGAGATCCAGAGAGCGCGCGGGGCGCATCAGGCTTTCAGTAGAATTTCTGGTCCTAACAAGACCGAAGCAGACTCACCATAACTCCCAAGTGGAAGCACCAACCCCCAAGTGCCGTAGTGTGACGAAAATATGTTTCTACCTTCGACACCCAAGGTTATGCATTGCGGCCTAAGTCCGGTCAACAACACGTTTTTGCCACAATTAAAAGTTGAACCAATCTTTAACCTCCGCGGTCGGAGACCTCCTTTTCGGGTGTCTGTCCCTGTCCCGTCTTCGCCGGAAAACGGTTGGCGGGCATGGAATGTGTGACGATCTGACGGGCAGAAATCCGGAGCCGGTCAGGCATGGCGCCGGCGGAGCCTTCCGAAACAGTCTCCCGCAGCTGGCGGTGAAAAGGTTTCGAGAACGTAAACAAATGCGATCTCGCGAATGGATCGTTTGCGATCTGCGTTCGCCGGACTCCGGTCCGCCTGCCGCAGCGGAAGTGAATTGCGGGATAGGTGTCTGACTGGAAACAATCGGGCCGGATAGGAATTGCGACGGCGTCGAAAGGCTGGAAATCCGCGCCGCCATTTCGGCTTTCGATGTGGCGCCGGCGATTGCGGACGGGCGCCTTCGAGCGGCCGCGGCGGGCGACACGCTTAGGAGGAGTGAGGTCGGTCACGAAATGTTACAGTGCGACCTCGAAGCGTGAGGCTGCGCCCGAATCGGGGCGGTTTGACGCCCCTGAATCGTCTAATTCAGTCCGAATCGCGCCACATTCTCCGCCGCATTTTCGCAAATGAGGCAGCCCTGCCCTTTAAGCTTCAGTTGCATGCCCCGGGGCGCGGGCCTATTTCGACCCGGTCAGTGTATGCAGCGGAAAGGGCCCGTCATGGCGAACCACCTCTATAAAGGCGATCTTCCCGACGGGCTCGATCTCGGCCCCATCGTTGCGATCGACTGCGAGACCATGGGGCTCGATCCGCATCGCGACCGGCTCTGCGTGGTGCAGCTCTCGGGCGGTGACGGCAACGCGCACCTCGTGCAGGTGGCGAAGGGCCAGACCGAGGCGCCGAACCTCAGCCGGCTTCTGCGCGACGAAACCGTGCTCAAGCTGTTCCATTTCGGGCGCTTCGACATCGCCGCCATGTATCATGCCTTCGGTGCGCTGGCCGCGCCGGTCTATTGCACCAAGATCGCGAGCCGCATGGTGCGCACCTACACCGACCGGCACGGGCTCAAGGCGCTGACCCAGGAACTGCTCTCGGTCGACATCTCCAAGCAGCAGCAATCGAGCGACTGGGGCGCCGACACGCTGTCCACCGCCCAGGTCGAGTATGCCGCATCGGATGTGCTGCACCTGCACAAGCTGCGCGAGGCGCTCGACGCCATGCTGGCGCGGGAGGGCCGCACCGAGCTGGCGCAGAAATGCTTCGACTTCCTGCCGACCCGGGCGCTGCTCGATCTCGAGGGCTGGCCCGACACCGACATCTTCGCGCACTCCTGATCCCATGGCGCCGCGCGGGGACACATACTCCTATGTGATCGGCTGGCTGAAGATCCTGCTGCCGCTGGCGGCGCTGGCGATGCTGTCGACGCTGTTTCTGGTCGGCCGCAGCAGTGAGCCGATCGTGCAGATCCCCTTTGCGGATTCCGACGGATCGGACGGGCCGGCGCGCCAGCAGATCGTGGCGCCGCGTTATGCCGGGCTTACCGCGCGCGGCGACCAGCTGATCCTCACCGCCGACAGTGCCGAGCCGCTCGAGGATGGCATGGACCAGGTTCTGGCCCACCAGCTCGATGCCAGCATCGACATGTCGGACGGCAGCCAGATCACCCTGCGCGCCGATCAGGCGCTGGTGAGCGACGGCGATCAGAGTGCCGATCTCGAGGGCGGCGTGCGCATCGTCAGTTCCAATGGCTACGAGCTGACGACGGAACGGCTGCGCACCGCGCTCAACAGGATCGAGGCAGAGACCCTCGCGCCGGTCTCTGGCGAAGGCCCGGCGGGCCGGTTCACGGCTGGAAAGCTCACGATCACACCGACCGAGAACGGCGAAGACGTGCAACTGCTTTTCACGGAAGGCGTAAACCTGATATACGACCCGAAAGATCCATAGGGGTTCCCGTATGTTCCGATTTCTGACCGTTGCCGCCACGTTCCTCGCTCTGTCCGGGCCGGTTCTGGCACAGGGCGCCAAGGTCGCCTTCGGGGGCATGCAGCAGGATACCAGCGCGCCGGTCGAGGTCAGCGCCGATCAGCTTCAGGTCAACCAGTCGGACGGCACCGCGCTCTATACCGGAAACGTGGTCATCGGTCAGGGTGAGATGCGGCTCGCCGCGCCGCGGGTGCTGGTGGTCTATTCCGAGACCAACAACCGCATCGAGCGGCTCGAGGCTTCGGGAGGTGTCACGCTGGTCAGCGGCGAGGAGGCCGCCGAGGCCGAGCGCGCCGATTACGATATCGACAACGGCACCGTGGTGATGACGGGCAACGTGCTGCTCACCCAGGGCCAGAACGCCCTGACCTCGGAGCGCATGATCGTGAACCTTGACGACGGCACCGCGCAGATGACGGGGCGCGTGCGCACGGTGATCAGCCAGGGCTCGGAAGAGCAACAACAATAACCCGTGGAAGAGTAACCAAGTCCCGATGGCCCGTCCTGAACTGACCGTGACCGAAGGCGATAGCGGCCTTCGCGTCCGCAATCTGCGCAAGAGCTACAAGAAGCGCGTGGTGATCCGCGACGTCACGCTCGACCTCGACCGGGGCGAGGTGGTGGCGCTGCTCGGGCCCAACGGCTCGGGCAAGACGACGACCTTCTACGCGGTCGCAGGTCTGGTGAACCCGGAGGGCGGCAAGGTCACCATCGACGGCCGCGATGCCACCTGGCTTCCGATGTACCGCCGCGCGCGACTCGGCATCGGTTACCTGCCGCAGGAAATGTCGATCTTCCGCGGCCTCTCGGTCGAGGACAACATCAGCGCCGTGCTCGACATCGCCGAGAGCGACCGGCATCGCCGCCGCGAGCGACTCGAGGAACTGCTGGGCGAGTTCTCGATCGAGCACCTGCGCCGCGCCCCGGCGCTGGCGCTCTCGGGCGGTGAACGCCGTCGGGTCGAGATCGCCCGCTGCCTCGCGGCGGATCCCAAGTACCTGCTGCTCGACGAGCCCTTCGCCGGCGTCGACCCGATCAGCGTCAACGATATCCGCATGCTGGTCTCGGACCTCAAGAAACGCGGCATCGGCGTGCTGATCACCGACCACAACGTGCGCGAGACGCTCGAGATCGTCGACCGCGCCTACATCCTGCACGACGGCAAGGTGCTGATGTCGGGCACCCCGGCCGAGGTGGTGCAGAACGAAAACGTGCGCAGGGTGTACCTCGGGGAGAACTTCCGCATCGGATAAAGCGGATTGTTCCCAGATGGCTGCGCGATTTGACGAAGGGTTTGCGACAGATCATTGACAGAACGGCCCCGTTTCACGTCAAATATACCCATGACGCAGCGCATTCTTGCATGCCTGAACGAAGCGACCCGAGGAGAGGGAAAGAGGGGGCTTTGCTGCAACTGCCTTGCGTCTCCCATGATCCGACACCAGATCTAACCTGCCAGTAAGGCGGGAACTGTAGTCGGGTCCAAAGAAGAGAAGGAAACCAAAATGCGCTATCAGATCACGGGAAAGCAGATCGATATCGGCGAAGCCCTTCAGACTCACGTCAAGAACGAGCTGGGCACCGTCCTAGAGAAATACGCCTTCAGGCCCACGGACGCGACCGTCACCTTTTCCAAGAGCGCACACGAGTACATCTGCGAAGTCACGGTGCACCTGTCCACCGGCCTGACCTCTTCGGCCAAGGACAAGGCAACCGAGATCTACGCATCCTTCGACGGCGTGGCCGAGAAGGTGGACAAACAGCTCCGTCGCTACAAGCGTCGCCTGAAAGACCACCACAAGGAGCGTGCCGAGCCCGTTGAACTCTTCGGAGCAGCCTCGTATATCCTCGCCGGCGAAGCCGACTCGCATGAAAATGAGCCGGACTCGCTGCAGCCGATCATCGTCGCTGAGATGGAGACCAAGATTCCATCGCTGACGGTTGGCGAAGCCGTTATGCAGATGGAGCTGGCCGGTGCCCCCGTGCTGGTCTTCCGCAATGAGAAAAAGGATGGCGTGAACGTCGTGTATCGCCGCGACGACGGCAACATCGGCTGGATCGATCCGTAAGAGATCGTTGATGCCGCGGCCGGAAACGCCTCAGAGCAGACAGTGAAAGGCGGTCTATGACCTTTCTGGAACTTCTGAAACCGCAGGCGGTGAAGGTCGTCGCTGCGGCGAGCAGCAAGAAGCGCCTGATGCATGACATCGCGGAGCTGGCCGAAAGCGCCTATGGGCTTTCGGCCCCCGCCGTGGTCGAGGCATTGATGGAGCGCGAAAGCCTTGGCCCCACAGGTGTGGGCCACGGCGTCGCCCTTCCCCACGCCCGCCTGAACGGCATCGACGAGGTGAAGGGCGTCTTCATCCTTCTCGAAAAACCGGTGGAGTTTGAATCCGTCGACCGTCAGCCGGTCGACGTGGTGCTGTCGCTCTTCGCCCCCGAGGATGCCGGGGTCGAACACCTGAAGGCGCTGGCGCTGGTTTCGCGCACGCTGCGCGATGCGGCGCTGTGCAACAAGCTGCGCGCCAACCCCGACGCCGCGACCCTGCACGCCATACTCACCGAGGACCGCTCGTCGCAGGCGGCCTGAGCACCGGTCCTCGACCGGGCGCGCCCGGTCGGAATGACCTCCGCTTCCTCTCCGACATCGCCAGACCCGAGCGCGGTCCGACCCTAAGGTCGCCGCGTCTTTTGCGTTGGCGCTGTCTGGGCGCGGGCGTTCAGCCCCAGTCGCCGAAACCGAACATCAGGTAATCACGCTGATAGGCCTCGCGCGCGGCGCTTTCGAGCTGGTCGTCGTAGATCTGCGCCAGCGCGTAGGGCGCGGCGGTGGGCAGCGGCACCGGGTCCGGCGGCGCGGCGTGGCCCACCTGCATGGCCAGCGCCGGCAGGTAGCTCGCCATCTCGTCCTCGCGCACCAGCATGTCGGGCAGCGTCAGCTCGGCCATGCCCTGCAACGCCTGCGTCTGGCTTGTCCAATGGCCGTCGATCCGCACCGCGGTCTGCCCGGCGAGGTTGGCCTTCAGGAAGTGCAGGAAGGCGGTGAACGCCTCGCGATGGGCCTCGAGCGTGTAATCGGGGCCGGGCTCGCCCTCGGGGATCGGCAGGTTGTGGGCGCGGCGCAGGGTCTTGCGGATGCCCTTGTAGCTGCCCTTGCCGGTGCTGAGGATCTTCGAGCAGAAGGCATCATGCGCCCGCGCCAGCGGGTGGCGCAGCACGGTGAAGCTGCGGTGGCTCGGGCGCTCGCGTTTCCACTGCCGCAGGCTCTGCTGGTTGAAGTCGCGCGCCAGCGCGTCCTCGGCCACCCCGTCGAGCGCGCACATCCAGGTGAGAACCGTCGCCTCGGGGCCGGACTTGATCGGCATGTAGAGCAGCGGCGTGTGGGCCCCGCCGACATAGCCCGGCACCGCCGGCCCGCGCCGGGGCTCGAAATTCGGCGTCCGCGTCAGGTTGAAGCGGTCGAGCCGCGCCAGCGCCTGCGCCATCTCGTCGAAATTCTCGACCTTCTCCGAGATGTGCTCGGGGTTCTGCCGCTTCAGCGCCGTGTTGAGGCTGTCGAGTCGGGACGATGCGCCCAGCCACTTCGCCAGCCCGTTCATCACCGCGACGTCCTGCAGATCCTCGTAGGCGACGTAGAACGCCGTCTGGCCGGTGGTCTGCAGCGCGTTCATCAGGGTGACCTGGAAGGCCTGCAGCGCCTCAAGATGAGTCTCGAACTCGGCGGCATCGAACTGCGCCTTGGCGTCCTTGCGCTTCTTGACGTTGGTCAGCTTCCACTGCCCCGTCGCCTGCGCGATCTTCCAGCTCACATAGCTGTCGACCGGATTACGAGTGAGGATGATCTTGGCGCAGCGCTCGTCCTCGAGAATGGCGGGCAGGATGCGCGGGTCGTGATCGTGGAAGAAGCGGAACCCGGCGAGCCCGTCCTTGTGGTTGCGGATCTCGAGCAGCAGGCCACGCGGATCGCGATCGCGCTCGGCCTGGGTGATGCCGAGCACGTCGTCGGAATTCGGGTAGCCGATGAAATGCGGGTTGAATACCTCGCCCAGGCAGCTCAGCCCCTCGAAGGCGTTGAGGTTGGCCTCGAGGAAATTCGAGCCGGTCCGCATCTCGGCGAAGACGACGAAGCTATCGAAACGGTCGGACATGGAGGGCCTATTTCTTCACGAGATACGGTTTGCGCGCGGTGCGGCGGGGATTGCGCGGCATGTGTTCGACCGGGAAATCGCCCATCAGGTAGGGGTGCATGCCCTGGTTCTTGAGGTTCTGCAGGAACTGGCCGAAGCCGGCGAGATCCTCCATCACCGGTGCCTCGGCGAGGCGGCGATGCGCCTTCTGGCCGATCTCGTCGATGACGATCTGCAGCGGCTCCATCGGGGCCTCGATGAACTCGGCCATGGTCCAGATGCGGATTCGCGCCTTGGCCTCGGGCGAGCGCAGCTGGTCGAGCATCTTGTTCTCGACCTTCTGCAGCAGCGCCGCCTCGGCCCGGAGATCGGCGAAATTGGCGTTCGACTTGAACAGCGGCACCGCCCAGGCACCCGAAATCACGCTCACCTGCGCGTTGGGATCGCGCGCGATGTGCCACATGATCTTGGGGTTGTCGTGCGGGCCGTACTGGAAGCACTGCCGCTCGCCACGGGTGTTCCAGAGCAGGTTGGTGAGAAACGCCTTGGGGTTGGCATCGCGCAGCGCGGCATTGTCCGCCAGCGCGCCGTTGAGCACGGTCTGCCCGCCCGCGAACTCGGCCCGCTCGGGGCCGTAGAGGTGGCCGTGCACCTGCGCGCCGGTGGCGCGGCCGAGCCAGTTTTCGAACTCCTTGAAGAGGTCGGAAAAGCCCTGGAAGACCGAGTATTTTCCGGCGGTGAGCCCGTTCTCCCAGCCGTAGTTTGGGAACCGCGATTGCATGTAGAGCCCGGTGCGGCCACGGGTCCGCCGATCGACCGCCTTGGCGAAGATGCGGTCGATCTTGCCGGGGTTGGGCTCCTGCCGGTTCTGCGCCGGTTCGGGATGGTTCAGGAACGCGTCATAGAGTCGTTCCGCGTGCGGCCAGATCTTGCGCGCGACGAAGCAGTCCGAGCGGCGCAGCAGCTGCAGGTGATCGTCGTAGAAGATGTGCGGCTTGCCCTGGAAGTCGAACTTGGAGAGCGTCAGCGACCGGCTCTCGATATTGGTCGAATAAAGCCGCGCGAGGGTCTGGAAATAGCTCTCGTCGGGGATCCAGACGCGCTTGAAATAGCGGTCGAAGCGGCGGCGCTCGGGGTCCTGCAGGATCGCCGACAGGGTCTGCCGGGTCAGGCACCACCACTGGCTGCCCATATGCGGCACAAGGCCCTTGGGGATGCGGCGGCGGAAGCCGAGCTTGCGCTGAAGCTCGACATAACGGTCGAAGAGGTAGCGGTTCTTGCGCCAGGAGAACGGGAAGAACAGGGTGAAGCGCTCGTGGTCGAGCCCGCCCACCGTCCACGGCACGTCGGCGGTGGTGG
Source organism: Salipiger sp. (assembly GCF_059781815.1). Lineage (NCBI taxonomy): Bacteria > Pseudomonadati > Pseudomonadota > Alphaproteobacteria > Rhodobacterales > Roseobacteraceae > Salipiger > Salipiger sp. Next base: position 29,131 of record NZ_JBYNAH010000012.1, read on the forward strand.
CGCTCTCAATGAAATCGGTGCGCGGACGCTCTTCGAGATACTCGATCAGTTCCTCGACCGGGCGCAGCGGCAGGCAGGAGCCGGAGGTCAGGTAGACATGGCGCACGCCGGGATAGCTCTCGAGCATCAGCTCGGAGGCATCCTGACTGGCGGCCACCAGCCCCCATGTCCCCCATTCGCAGCGATGGCGTTTCGAGAACATCACGTTGGGCTCGTCCGCGAGGCTCTGCACGAAGCCGTCAAAGACCTTCTTCGGGACCATGCTGTCCACATGGATCACCACCGGGCAGCCCGCCTTGGTCCAGTGCCGGGCGACCTGCTCGGCCCGGCCGAGCGCGGTGTGCACCAGCATCACGATGCCGACGCTCATGCCCAGTTCCCTTTCGACATCAGGCCAAGGATCTCGAGCTGGCGCCAGTTGATGTATTTCTCGGACCACTTGCACCAGAGCTCGGGATTGTCGCGGATGCCCGCGGCATAGGCGAGATACTCGGTCGAGCCGGCGTAATGCTCGCGCCGGTCGAGCTCTTCCTCGGCCTTGGCGTTGAAGGTGTCGAGGAACTTGGTGTGCAGCAGCAGGCCGCTGGCCTTCTCGCCGCCCCACTCGTCATAGACGGCGTTGAGCCCGCGCGGCAGCAGCATGTGGGTCGAGCTGACATAGGTGTAGCGCCTGTCCCACTTCACCAGCGGGATCTTGTTCAGCGCCGGCGCCCGTTCGGGACGGTCGGGAAAGAACACCCGCGCCCGCGGCCCGCCCTGGATCCACAGGTTGCCGAAGCGCTTGTTGCGGGTGATCGTGTAATTGCCGGCATCGAACCACGACGCGATCTCGAGCGGGTTCTGGCCGCGCTCATAGGGCTGCGCGTCGATCCGGCCTTTGGGATACATGTCGAGCAGCATCGCCGAGAAGCTTTTGATCGACGAGGCATCGAGCCAGTCGGTCAGGGCGCGCAGCGGACGCGTGTCGCAGAACGGGTAGAGGAAGAACTCGTCGGGATCGACGGTCAGCGCCCAGTGGCCATGGGCGTATTTGCGCAGCAGGAAGTTGATCCAGTCCATCCCGAAGCGCGAGCGCTTGTAGCTGCCCCGGCTGCTCCAGACCGAGACATCCTCTTGCCGAGACAGGTAGTCGAGCGAGCCGTCGGTGCTGTCATTGTCGACAAAGAAGAAGTGGTTGACCCCCATGTCCCTGTAATACTTCAGGAAATAGGGCAGGCGGACGCCTTCGTTGCGCTGGGTGCAGAACACCAGCAGATCTGTCGAGCGGAGCTTGTCGGTCCGGTTGCTGACCGGCATGAGCTCGCGGCTCTTGCGCAGCGCACGAATGCGCCAGCGCTTGCGCTGAAGCCTCAGCCGGTATGACTGCCATGCACCCACTGTGCGCCCTCGTGCGGCCGGATGGTCCGGCCCCGTTCCCCTGCGGCTATCAGATCAGGGTTAACACGGTCTTGAAGTGCGCCTCCCAGCCCGGCGGGGCAAATGCCTCCGCAGCGCCTGGTGCCACTCCCCGTCCTGCCCGGTGATCCTCGGCCATCGTTTTTATCAACTGGGTCCAAAGATACCGCTCCGTCACCGGAGCGTAAACGGGAATATCCCCAAGCACTTCGCGCAGCACCGGCAGGTTGCCTGCAAGCACCGGAATGCCGAAGCCCGCGGCCTCCATCGGCGGCAGCCCGTAGCCCTCGGCCAAGCTCGGGAAGAGCAGCCCGGCGCTGCCCTGCAGAAGCGCGGCAATTTGCCCGTCGTCGAGTCCGGGCAGTTCGTGCACACCTTCGATGCCAAGGTCGAGCCGGGCGAAGACCTCGGCGTTGTTCCAGCCCCGGCTGCCGCAGATCAGCAGCGCGGCGTCGGGGCGGTCCTGCTCCCAGATATCGAGCAGCAGGGCGTGGTTCTTGCGCGGCTCGATGGTGCCGAGTGCGACGAAATAGGGCCGGTCCCGCCACGGGCCGGTAGGGGCTTCGGTCGGCGCCGGCAGGTCGATGCCAAGATGTGCAACGACGCTCCGGGCGGGGCTCTCGGGCAGGTGGCGCCGCAGGTCGCGCTCGGTCTGCTGCGAGTTGCAGATTACCAGATCCGCGTGGCGCCCGACGCGGGACAGGAAGCCCTGAAAGCGCTCGGGGATGCCCGGCGCCTGATACTGAGGAACATCGAGCGGCAGCGTGTCGTGCAGCAGCACGGCGATGCGGAGATCCGGAACGCCGCGTAGCGCAGCGATGGTGCGGTCGGTGAAGTTGGTGTGGCCGGTGTTGAGGTAATGCGTGGCATGGGGCAGGTGTCGGCGCAGCATCCGGCCCAGCCCGGCCGGCAGGCAGCGCGCCACGGCGACCGCGCGCAGCGCGCGCTCGGCTCCGGCGCGCCCGGGATCGAGCTTGCGCAGCTTTGCCAGCGCATCGGGGGCAGGCCAGTCGCCGGCATCGATGCGGCGCTTCAGCTCGGCGCAGCCGCGCGGATCGAGCAGCAGGTAGCCCAGAGAAGACCGAACTAGCCCGAAAAGCGGGCCGCTTCGCAAAAGCGCCCGAAGGTAGGCGTATTCGACCCGGTCGATCCCCGTGAAGGGCCGGCCGGCGCGCGAGACGAGGCGCGTCAGATCCAGAAGCCGTGCGGGCGGATCAGCCCTCGTAGTGACCATTCTGGTGCCAGCGCCAGGCGTCGGCGATCATCTGCGGCATGGTCGAGCGCTCCGGCGTCCAGCCAAGCTCGGCCGCGGCGCGGGTCGAGCCCGAAACCAGCTTGGTGGCATCGCCCGCCCGGCGCGGACCTTCGGAATAGGGCACCTCGCGGTTGGTCACCGCGCCCGAGGCGTCGATCACCTCGCGCACCGAAAAGCCCTTGCCGGTGCCGAGGTTGAACACCCGGCTCTCCTTGCCGTCCTGCAGCCACTTGAGGCCAAGAACATGGGCATCGACGAGGTCCATCACATGCACGTAGTCGCGGATGCAGGTGCCGTCGGGCGTGTCGTAATCGGTGCCGTTGATCGTGAGGGCCGGGCGCTGCCCGTCGATTGCCTCGAGCATCACCGGGATCAGGTGGGTCTCGGGGCGGTGGTGTTCGCCCACCTCTCCCTCGGGATCGGCCCCTGCCACGTTGAAGTAGCGGAAGATCACGTGCCTGAGCCCGTAGGCAGCGCCGAAATCGCGCAGGATGTCCTCGACCGCGCGTTTCGAGGCGCCATAGGCGTTGAGCGGCTCCTGAGGGGTGCTCTCGTCGAGCACCACGTTGTCATGCTCGCCATAGGTGGCGCAGGTCGAGGAGAACACGAAGTTCAGGCAGCCCGCCGCCGTCGCGGCCTCGATCAGCGTCAGCGAGCCCTCGACATTGTTGCGCCAGTAGCGCCCGGGCTCGGACATCGCCTCGCCGACTTGGCTCAGGGCGGCGAAATGCATCACCGCCACCGGCTCATATTTTGCAAAGACCGCGTCGAGCCGGGCCCGGTCCGAGAGGTCGCCCTGCTCGAACGGGCCGAACTTGACGGCGTCCTTCCAGCCGGTGACGAGGTTGTCATAGGTCACCGGCGTGAAGCCGGCCGCTTTCAGGGCCTTGCAGGCGTGCGAGCCGATATAGCCCGCACCCCCGGTCACGAGGACATTGCTCATGCGCCTTACTGTGCAGCCTTGCGGGCCGAGACCACCTCGTGGAGGTAGGCTTCGAGATCGTCGCGGAGATCGTCGCGCGACAGGCCGAAGGCAACGGTGGCCTGCAGGAAGCCGGCCTTGGAGCCGCAGTCGTAGCGCTGGCCGTTGAAGCGGTAGCCGTAGACGCCTTCGTCGCCGCCGATCTCCTTGGCGATGGCGTCGGTCAGCTGGATCTCGCCGCCCGCGCCGGTGTCCTTGGCGTCGAGGTTCTCGAGGATCTTCGGCGACAGGATGTAGCGACCGATTACCGCGAGGTTCGACGGCGCTTCGCCGGCCTTGGGCTTCTCGACCATGCCCTTGACCGAAACCATCGCGCCCATGTCTTCCTGCACGTCGAGGATGCCATAGGCCGAGGCCTTGTCGGCGGGCACTTCCATGGCGGCGACCATGTTGCCGCCGGTCTCTTCATAGGCTTCCACCATCTGCTGCAGGCAGGGCTTGTCGGCGGCGATGACGTCGTCGGGCAGCATCACCGCAAAGGGCTCGTCGCCGATCAGGCGACGCGCGCACCAGACCGCGTGGCCGAGGCCCAGCGCCTTGTGCTGGCGGATATAGGCGATTTCGCCCGAGTCCATGTAGGTCTGCTTGAGAACGTCGAGAAGCTTGTCCTTGCCCTTGGTCTCGAGCTCCTGCTCGAGTTGCGGGGCATGGTCGAAGTAGTCCTCGAGCGCGCTCTTGCCGCGCGAGGTGACAAAGATGAATTCCTTGATGCCCGCGGCGCGGGCCTCGTCGATGGCGTATTGCACAAGCGGACGGTCGACGAGGGTCATGATCTCCTTCGGGACCGACTTCGTGGCCGGAAGAAATCGTGTTCCGAGTCCCGCCACCGGGAAGATCGCCTTGGTGACCTTGTTGCTCATAATGTCCTGCTCCTAAAAAATCGGCACGCGGCTTTGGGGCACACGTTCACGTTCAGATAAATCTCTACCATGTAAGCCTAGGTGGTCAAACAGGGCAAATTCTCTCCCAATCCCCTCTGGGTTGAGGGCTTTTGACGCCTCAATTTCGATCTTTGAGGTCGCGAATGTCTGAGACTCGGGCAGTTTCTTTGCGCAGGCGATTTGCGAAGCCGTGAAGCTGCAGCAAGGGCTGAGACCGGTCGCTGCGGCCCCAGAGCCCGCCGATCTGCTCCCAATAGCCGTCGGGGCGGAATTTCAGCCTGTGGAACAGCGCCGTGTGCGAGAAGCGGTAGGCGCTGACGATCTCTCCTTGCGCCGCATGGCGGGCCGCGTCGCGGCGCATCCTCCGGCGGTTCCAGACCCGTCCAGACAGCACGCGCCGGGCTGCTCCGGGGCGCCTCGGGAAGGCAAGAAACGGTGTGGTCGCATCGGGGATCGGCGGCAGATCGCCGAAGCGCCGAGACTGGCCCTGATCCCAGCCCCGGTCGAGGCCACGCATCAGCCGCACCACGTCGTCCGGGCCGATCGGTCCGCGCTGCAGGAAATTCAGCAAGCGGCGGCGCTGCGCATCGCGCAGGGCCAGCCACGCCATGCGGCGCTCGCCCTCGGGGCAGTGCTTGGCGAGGAACACCGCGAGCGAGGCCCCGATCTCGGTGAGGTCGCGCGGGCTGCGGTCAGCGGCGCGGCGCGGGCTTTCGGCGTAGCCGTGATGCACCTCGGCCAGCGGCACGATGGCCACCGCGTGGCCCAGGGCGGCGTGGCGCAGGTCGAGATCGGTCTCGTCGAGGAAGAAGCGGAAGGCCGGGTCGAAACCGCCCATTTCGGCCAGCACGCTGCGGCGGTGCGCCATGTTGGTGCCCTGCAGCTTCACGGCGACGCCGGGCCGGCCATGCAGCACACGGGGCTCGGTGCCCTCGAGGGGCAGGTCGCGCTCCTGCGCGCGGGCGGTGACCCCCTGCGCCCGCCACTGGTACTCGATGCCGTTGCGCCCGCGCACATAGCCGCCCGCCGCCGCGACCTGCGGATCGGCAAATGGCGCGCAGAGATGCGCGAGCCAGGTCGGCTCGGGCACCGCGTCGTCGTCGAGAAAGGCGATCACCTCGCCGGAGGCCTCGGCGATGCCGAGATTGCGCGCCGCCGAGATGTTGGGCTCGTCAAAACGAACGAGCTTGATCCGGTCCGCATCGGCGCGGGCGGCGACCGTGGCAGCACCCTCGGGGCAGGCCACCACGATCACCTCAAAGGCCGGATAATCGAGCTGGGCGACGCCGGTCAGGCAGAGCGACAATGCACCGGGGCGGCCCCGGCTTACGATCACCACGCTGACCGGGAGCGCGCCCATCGGCCCGTCAGCCTTCCTTCAGCTCGACGCCGGGGGCATAGGCGATGAAGAACGGGTTGGCGAATTCCGGCTTGCCATAGGCCAGCGGGGTGTGATCGTCGAAGCGCACCACGCGGCCGCCCGCACCGTTCAGAACGGCGTGGCCGGCGGCGGTGTCCCACTCCATGGTGCGGCCGAGACGCGGGTAGAGATCCGCCTCTCCGGTGGCCACCAGGCAGAACTTCAGCGACGAGCCGGCGCTCTTGGAGTCGCTGACCTGGTACTTGTTGATGTAGTCGTCGGTGGCCTGGTCGCGGTGCGACTTCGAGGCCACCACCATCAGCGCGCTGTTGTCGGCGTCCGACACCTTCATCGGCGTGGTCTCACCCACCGTCTCCTTGTCGAACGGGCCGGTCTCCTCGACCGAGGCGCCGGTTGCGGTGGTGTAGAACATCCGGCCCTTGGCGGGGGCATAGACGACGCCGCGGGTCGGCACGCCGTCTTCGACGAGCGCGATGTTGACGGTGAAATCACCGCGGCGCTTGACGAATTCCTTGGTGCCGTCGAGCGGGTCGACGATCAGGAAGGTCATCACGTCCTGGGTGTGGCTGTCGGCCTGCTCCTCGGTGACCAGCGCCACGTCGGGAAAGGTCTCGCGCAGTCCGGCAGAGATCAGCGCGTCGGCGGCCTCGTCGGCCTCGGTCACCGGGCTGGCATCGGATTTCGACTTCACTTCGAAATCGTCGCTTTCGTAGATCTCCATGATCTTGTCGCCCGCTTCGAGCGCAAGACGGCGCATGACCTGAACAAGGGTTTCGTAATTCAAAGTGGTTCTCCTTTACCGCGTCGGCGGAATGTTTGCTTTGGCAGCCACGGTTCCTTATGCTTTCCTCAACCAAGATGGGCAAGAAAGACCCGTCGCACCCGCCGGCACCGGAGCAGTTTGCCATGTTTCAGACCACGAAGCCGCGTTCGCGGCTGGGTTCCGCGCTCTATATTTCCGAGCTGATCTACCACAACTCGGTGCGCGCGGTGCGCCGAACCCATGGCAACGCGTTCATGGCGCTCTTCATGAACATGCTGCAGACCATCATCTTCGTGCTGGCCTTCTACTTCATGTTCCAGATCCTCGGGATGCGGAGCACCGCGATCCGGGGCGACTTCATGATCTACATCATGACGGGCGTCTTCCTCTACATGACCCACACCAAGACGCTGAGCGCGGTGGTGGGCTCGGAGGGGCCGGCCAGCCCGATGATGCAGCATGCGCCGATGAACACCGCCATCGCCATCGCCTCGGCGATGCTGAGCACGCTCTACATCCAGATCCTGAGCCTCGTGTTCATCCTTTTCATCTATGACGTGGCCTTCAATCCCTTCGTCATGCAGGAGATCCACGATCCCATCGGCTGTCTGGCAATGATCCTTCTGTCGTGGTTCTCGGGGGCGGCGATCGGCATGGTCTTCCTCGCCGCGAAGCCGTGGTTCCCGACCCCGGTCCAGATCCTGTCGACGGTCTACCAGCGCGCCAACATGATCGCCTCGGGCAAGATGTTCGTGGCCAACACGCTGCCCAGCTACATGCTGGTGATGTTCGACTGGAACCCGCTGTTCCACACCATCGACCAGTCGCGGGGCTATGCCTTCGTCGATTACAACCCGCGCAATTCCGATTGGGAATACGCGCTGTACCTGTCGCTGGTACTCATCATGATCGGCCTCATGGGAGAGTTCTACACGCGCAAGCACGCCTCGGCGAGCTGGAGCGCGCGGCGCTGAGGCGCGGCTTCCCACGGGGCCATTCCACGAGTTCGCAAGTCTCAAAGGAGGGCAACCGATGTTCAGATCCGCACTGTTTTGCCTGGCGACCTGCCTCGCCGGCGCCAGCGCCGCGCAGGAGGCGCCCGCGCTTTACGACGTGACCGGCGTGGCGAGTGACGATCAGCTCAACATCCGCGCCGCGCCAGAGGCCGGGGCCGAGCAGATCGGCGCGCTGGCACCCGACGCCACCGATATCGAGATCACCGCGCTCAACGAGGATGGCACCTGGGGCCGGCTCAACACCGGCGAGGGCAGCGGCTGGGCCTCGCTTTCGTTCCTCGCGATGCAGCCGGGCAGCGCCATGCCCGAGGCCGCCGAGGTGGGCTGCTTCGGCACCGAACCGTTCTGGAGCTACCGGGTCGAATCCGACAGCATCGCCACCTGGTCCGAGCTCGGGGAGGAGCCGCTAAGCCTGCTGGCGGGGGAAACCCGCCGGGTCGATGCGGGCGTGCACCCGTTCGTTTCGGTGGGCGCCGCGCCGGATCTGCAGGCGATCCTGGTGATGACCCCGGAAGCCGCCTGCAGCGACGGCATGTCCGACCGGCTCTACGGGCTGGGTGCCACGCTGGTTCTGACCGGCAAGGTCAGCCGCGCGGTCACCGGCTGCTGCACGCTGACCCCGAACTGAGCACGCCCTGCCGGCTGCACGCAAAAAGGCCCCGGCGGATGCCGGGGCCTTGCAGGCGGTTGTCCGGTCGGGATCAGTTCACCGACTTGCTGTCGACCACGTCCTTCTCCAGCGCCGGGGTGCCGGTGGCGCGGGCGATCTCGATCCGGCGCGGCTTCAGGGCCTCGGGGATCTCGCGCTTGAGGTCGATATGCAGCATGCCGTTCTCGTGCACCGCGCCGGTCACGCGCACGTGGTCGGCCAGGGTGAAGCGGCGCTCGAAGGCGCGGGTGGCGATGCCGCGATGCAGGTAGGTGCGCGCCTCGTCTTCCTCGGCCTTGCGGGCCGACACGACGAGCTGATGCTCCTTCAGTTCGACCGACAGGTCGTCATCCGAGAAGCCGGCAACGGCGATCGAGATGCGGTAGGCATCTGCGGCGGTCTTCTCGATGTTGTAAGGCGGGTAGGTCGGCTGGGCGACGTCGCTGGTCAGCGCCCGGTCCATCAGGTCGGCGATCTGGTCAAAGCCGACGGTTGCGCGATAAAGCGGTGCGAAATCAAAGTGACGCATGGGTCATCCTCCATTGAGCGATACCATATGTGATGCGCCTTCCCGGCGTGGGACAGGCGGCTTGATCGGTCCGGAGCCCTGTCTCAGGCA
>NZ_JBYNAH010000303.1:0-4562 GCF_059781815.1 Salipiger sp.
GGACGTGACCGGCAACCCGGCCTATTCCAACAACGTGCTGGCCAGCGGCGGGGCGGGGGCCTCCTGAGACCCCGGCAGAGCGTAAAAAGACGAGCGCCGCGATGTTTCCATCGCGGCGCTTTCTTGTTGTGTGCTGCCCGGCAGTCTTGCGCTGCCCTGCCTCGTCTCAGTCCGAGTGGCGCAGGCCCCTCAGGACATCGTCCTTGCCGAGCTGGCCAACGAGTTGGCCATTCTCGGTCACGCCCACCGGCGCGTCGCTGCCAAGCAGCGTGTCGAACCCGTCGCGCACCAGGCTGTCGGCCTCGATGCTGAGGCTCGGGCTGGTGCTGAGCGGGGTCATCAGATCGCGCGCCCGCAGCACGCCCAGCGGGTTCATGTGCTGCACGAACTCGGCCACGTAGTCGTTGCGCGGATCGGTGAAGATGTCCTGCGGCGCGCCGCTCTGGACGATCCGGCCGCCCTCCATGATCGAGATGTGGTTGCCGAGCTTGAAGGCCTCGTCGAGATCGTGGCTGACGAAGAGGATGGTGCGCTTGAGCCGCTCCTGCAGTTCGAGAAGCTCGTCCTGCAGCTTGGTGCGGATCAGCGGATCGAGCGCCGAGAAGGGCTCGTCCATCAGCAGGATCGGCGCCTGCGTGGCAAAGGCACGGGCCAGGCCCACGCGCTGCTGCATGCCGCCCGAAAGCTCGCTGACCTTGTTGTCGGCCCAGTCGGAAAGGCCCACCAGCGCCAGCTGTTCCTCAACGCGGTCATGCGCCTCCTTGCCCTTCATGCCCGCAAGCTCGAGGCCGAGGCCCACGTTCTCGCGCACCGAGCGCCACGGCAGCAGGCCGAACTGCTGGAACACCATGGCGACGTTGTGCATGCGGATGCGGCGTAGGGTGGCGGCGTCGCAATTGGTGACGTCGACCATCTGGTCGCCGTCATTGACCTCGACCTTGCCGCGCACCACCGGGTTGAGCCCGTTGACCGCGCGCAGGAGCGTCGACTTGCCCGAGCCCGACAGGCCCATGAGCACGTGGATCTCGCCCTGCTTGACCTCGAGGTTGCAGTTGTGCACGCCGAGGACCTGGTCGGTCTCGGTCTGGATCTCGGCGCGCTCCTTGCCCTCGTCCATGAGGGGCAGGGCGGTCTTCGGCTTGTCGCCGAAGACGATGGAAACGTTGTCGATATTGACGGCGGTGCTCATTTGCGGCCTCCCACGTTGAGGATGCGATCGAGCATGATGGCGACCACCACGATCACGAAGCCAGACTCGAAGCCGAGCGCGGTGTTGACCTGGTTGAGCGCGCGGACGACCGGCACGCCAAGGCCGTTGGCACCGACCAGCGCCGCGACGACGACCATGGAGAGCGACAGCATGATGGTCTGGTTCAGGCCGGCCATGATCTGCGGCACCGCATAGGGCAGCTCGACCTTGTAGAGCGTCTGCGTTGGCGTGGCGCCGAAGGCGGTGGCCGCCTCGAGCAGCGCCTTGGGCGTCGAGGAGACGCCGAGATAGGTCAGGCGGATCGGCGCGGGCAGCACGAAGATCACGGTGGCGATCAGGCCGGGCACCATGCCGATGCCAAAGAACACGATGGCCGGGATCAGGTAGACGAAGGTCGGCAGGGTCTGCATCAGGTCGAGGATTGGGCGCAGGTAGGTGTAGACCTTGGGCCGGTGCGCCGCGAAGATGCCGATCGGCACCCCGATGGCCATGCAGACGAGGCAGGACGAGAGCACCAGCGTCAGGCTTTCGGTGGTCTCTTCCCAGTAATCCTGGTTGAGGATGAAGAGGAAGCCCGCGAAAACGAAGAGGGCGGTCTTCCAGTTGCGCTGCAGCGCGTAGGTGATGGCCACGAAGGCCAGAATGACGATGAGCTCGGGCGGCTCCTGCAGGATCCAGAGGATCGCGTCGATCATCGCTTCCATGAAGGTGGAGAGGGCGTCGAGGACAACTTCACCGTTGTCCCGAACCCATTCGAAGACGGCACTTGCCGCGTCGCCTACGGGAATCTTGTAATCGGTCAGCCACTGCACGGCGCCGGGTCTCCCTTGGGTTTTTCGTGGAGTCTCGAAGGCCCGTCATCGGGCCGGGGCAGGGGCGTCGCCCGCGCGCGGTCGCGCGGACGACGCAAAGGCCTTACATCCCCAGATGGCCTTTCACCGCAGCGACCGCGTCGCCACCGTCAACGGTGGTCACACCGTCGAGCCAGCTGTCGAGAACGTCGACGTTCTCTTTCAGCCAGGCTTCGGTTGCGTCGGCCGGATCGGCGCCGTCGTCGAGGATCTCACCCATGATCTTGTTTTCCATCTCGAGGGTGAAATCCATGTTGGCAAAGAGCTTGCCGAGGTTCGGGCACTCTTCCGAGAAGCCCTTGCGGGTCACGGTGTGCACCACGCCTTCGCCACCGAAGAAATCCTCGCCGCCGGGCAGGTACTTCAGGTCGAAATTGGCGTTCATCGGGTGCGGTTCCCAGCCCAGGAACACCACCGGCTCTTCTTTCTTGTAGAAGCGGGCGACCTGCGCCAGCATGCCCTGCTCGGAGCTCTCGACAATGTCGAACTCGCCAAGGCCGAACTTGTTCTCTTCGGTCAGGCCCACGAGATAGGCGTTGCCCTCGTTGCCCGGCTCGATGCCGTAGATCTTCTCGTCGAGCTCGTCGGCGAACTTGGCGATGTCGGCATAGCTCTGCAGGCCGGCCTCATAGGCGTAGGTCGGGGTCGCGAGCGTGTACTTGGTGCCCTCGAGATTGACGTTGATCGCCTCGATCTCGCCGCTGTCGAGATAGGGCTGGATGGCGCCGGTCTGGGCCGGCATCCAGTTGCCGAGGAACACGTCGACATCGTCGCTTTCCAGCGAGGCGAAGGTCACCGGCACGGACAGCACCTTCACGTCGACCTCGTAGCCCAGGCCCTCGAGCACGTGCTTGGCGGCGGCGGTGGTGGTGGTGATGTCGGTCCAGCCCACATCGGACATCGAGACGGCGTCGCAGTCGGCAAGGGCCGCGCCCGCGCCCGCGGCAGTGAGTGCGATGGCCGAGATTGCTGTGCGGAGTTTCATTCTATTCCCCTGTGTTTTGGTTGTGCGTTTTATTGATTGACCAGTCAAACAGTGCCTGATTATCTGAGTATTGCAACCATTTTTATTGGAAAGGCCCGCGATGTCCGCGCAGGCAGAACGCAGAACGCAACTTATCGAGGCAACGATCCACGAGATCGGGGCGACCGGTACGCTGTCGGTCACCGTCGGCCAAATTGCGAAGCGCGCTGGCGTTTCTCCGGCGCTGGCGTTTCACTATTTTGGTGACAAGGACCGCCTCTTCCTCGCCTCGATGCGGCACATCCTGACCGCCTATGGCGACGAGGTGCGCGCCGCGCTGAAGGCCTCCGATTCGCCGCGCGAGCGGCTCGAAGCCGTGATTCGTGCCAGCTTCAGCGACGCCAACTTCAGTCATGACGTGATCGCCGCGTGGCTGAATTTCTATGTGCTGGCCCATCGCTCCTCCGAAGCGCAGCGGCTTCTCGTGGTCTATCACCGGCGGTTGCACTCGAACCTGACACGCGACCTGCGGCCGCTGGCGGGCGACGCCGCCGCGCCGGGGATCGCCCGGCGCATCGCCGCGCTGATCGACGGCATCTACCTGCGCTATGCGCATTTCCCATCGGACGAGCCCGAACAGAACGCCTCCGCCCACGTGCTTGCCGCACTCGACAATGAACTAAAGGCACTCGCATGACCCGACCGAATATCCTCATCCTGATGGTGGACCAGCTCAACGGAACCTTTTTCCCGGATGGCCCCGCCGACTGGCTGCACGCGCCGAACCTCAAGAAGCTCGCGGCCCGCTCGGTGCGGTTCCGCAACTGCTACACCGCCTCTCCGCTCTGTGCGCCGGGCCGGGCGAGCTTCATGTCGGGAGAGCTGCCCTCGGTCACCGGGGTCTATGACAACGCGGCCGAGTTCCCCTCCGATCTGCCGACCTACGCGCATCACCTTCGCCGGGCAGGGTATCACACCTGCCTGTCGGGCAAGATGCATTTCGTCGGCCCCGACCAGATGCACGGCTTCGAGGAACGCCTGACCACCGATATCTACCCGGCCGATTTCGGCTGGACGCCGGACTATCGCAAGCCCGGCGAGCGCATCGACTGGTGGTATCACAACATGGGCTCGGTCACCGGCTCGGGCGTGGCCGAGATCTCCAACCAGATGGAATATGATGACGAGGTCGCCTACCACGCCACCCGCAAGGTCTATGACCTCGGCCGTCGCAAGGATGACCGCCCGTGGTGTCTGACGGTGAGCTTCACCCACCCGCACGACCCTTACGTGGCGCGCCGCAAGTACTGGGACCTCTACGAGGAGTGCGAGCACCTGCTGCCCGAGGTGGGCGATCTTGGCTACGACAACCAGGACAAGCACTCGAAGCGCATCTTCGATGCCAATGACTGGCGCAGCTTCGACATCACCGAAGACGACATCCGCCGCTCGCGCCGGGCGTACTTCGCCAACATCTCCTATCTCGACGACAAGATCGGCGCGATCCTCGAGGCGCTCGAGGGCACCCATCAGGCCG
>NZ_JBYNAH010000304.1:0-4542 GCF_059781815.1 Salipiger sp.
GAGGCGCTGGTTCTGAGCTCCGCCGCGGGACTCGCCGGCGCGGATCGAGCACCAGCGGCGGTTGCGACCAGTCCGCGCACAGCTCCTCGACCATCGGCGCAACCGGGGCGGCGGCGGGCAGGACAAAGCGCAGGTCCGGGCGCTCCTGCTGCAACCGCGCGACGACATCGCCGAACACCGGCGCCAGCCGTGAGACCTCGGAGCGGCGCGAGCCCGGCAGGATCAGCGCCAGCGGCGCGTCGCCCAGCCCGTGACGCGCGCGGAACGCCGCGGCCTCGTCAGCGGTCGCCTGCGGCTCGGTCACCACCGGGTGGCCGACGAAATCGCAGCGCATGCCCGCGGCCTCCATGTAAGGCGGCTCGAAAGGCAGCAGCGCCAGCACCTGATCGACATGGCGCGCCATCTTGGCGGCGCGTTTCGGCCGCCATGCCCAGACCGTCGGGGCCACGTAATGCACCACGCGGATATCGGAGCGCGCCTTGACCAACTCCGCCACCCGCAGCGAGAATTCCGGCAGGTCGACGGTGATCAGCACATCCGGTTTCGCGGCGATGATCGCCTCGGCGGTCTCGCGGATGCGGGCCTTGAGCTTGCCGTACTGGCGCAGGATCTCGGTGATCCCCATGACCGAGATCTCGTCCATGGGAAACAGGCTCTCGAGCCCCTGCCCGATCATCCGCTCGCCGCCGATGCCGGTGAACTGCACCTCGGGGACGCGCGCGCGCAGCCCCTCCATCAGTGCCGCGCCCAGCTTGTCGCCCGACGGCTCGCCTGCCGTGATATAGACCCGCATCACTCGCGCTCCCGCACCCAGAGAAACAGCCCCGCCGCGTCGAGCTCCTGTATCATCGCGGCGCGGTCGAGCATCATCACGCCACCTGCCGAGAGCACGATGCCCGAGAGTCCCGCCCGGATCGCGCCACGCGCCGTGCGCAGGCCGACCACCGGCAGATCGGCGCGGTGGTCCTGACCCGGTTTCTCGGCCTTGTAGAGCACCCCTCCGGAGGCCCCGTCGAGCGCGTCGATCATGGCGTCTGTCCCGGCCTCGTCCTCGCGGGCCAGCACCGCGCCGTCGCGAATGATGCAGGCCTGTCCGAAGTCGCGCGCGCCCTGTTCGTGGCTGACCTGATCGCCAAGCCGCGCGGCCGTGATGGCCGCGGCGTCGGGCTGCACCTGTGTCAGGACACCGGCGGGCGGCAGCAGGTCGGGGGCGGCCTCATGCGCGCCCACCACCTCGAAGCCCGCCCCCTCGAGCAGGCCGATGACGATGCGCAGCGCGCCGTCATCGCCGCGCTTCAGCGCCCGGCGGAAGGCAGGCAGCATCATCACCGTGCGCCAGTCGAGTTTGGAGAGCCGGATCTCGGGGCGCGCGATGCGGCCGACCATGCAGATCCGCGTCACGCCGCGCTGCCGCAGCCAGTGCAGGAAGCTCCCGAGCGTCTCAACACGGAAACTGCGGTCCACCGCGAGCCCCTCGGGCACATGCGGCTCAAGGGCGCAAATCAGCGGACGCTCCGGGCAGGCTTCGGCCACCGCGCGGGGCAAGGCGCCCTGCCCTGCGATCAGCGCCAGCATGCGCTCAGCCCGGCGTCAGGAAATGACGATCGCTGTCGCCGAGGATGAAGGCAACGATCTCGCGCACATACTCGCTCTGGGTCTCGTCCCCGAGCCGCTTGGCGCGGTCGGCAAAGGCCCCGTCGCCCTGCGCCAGCATCTGGAACGCAGCGCGCAGCGCGGTGATGTCGGCGCGGCTCACGCCGCGGCGCTTCAGCCCCACGAGGTTGAGCCCGTCGAGCTTGCCGCGCGGTGCCTGAACGAGGCCGTAGGGGATCACGTCATTGGTGACCATGGTCACCGCGCCGATGATCGCGCCGCGCCCGATGCGCACCCATTGGTGCACGCCCGAGAGGCCACCGACGATCACGTCATCCTCGATCACGCAGTGCCCGGCGACGGCGGAGTTGTTGACGAGGATCACCCGGTCGCCGATCTGCACGTCATGCGCCACGTGGCAGCCGGCCATGAAGAGCCCGTCATCGCCGACGCGGGTCACGCCGCCACCGCCCTCGGTGCCGGAGTTCATCGTGACGTGCTCGCGGATGCGGTTGCGCTTGCCGACCACGAGGCGGGTGCTTTCGCCGCGGAACTTGAGATCCTGCGGAATCTCGCCAATCACCGCGAAGGAGAAGATCACCGTCTCTTCGCCGATCTCGGTCTTGCCGGTGACGACGACATGCGATTTCAGCTCGACGCGGGGCCCGAGCACCACCTCGGGGCCGACATGGCAGAACGGGCCGATGATGCAGCCCTCGCCGATCTGCGCGCCGTCCTCGACGACGGCAGAGGGATGGATCTGGGTCTCGGTCACGCCGGCAGGTCCATCATCGCGGTGAACTCGACCTCGCAGGCCATCTCGCCCTCGACCTCGGCCACGCCGCCGAATTTCCAGACCTTGCCGCCGGGCTTGCCGCGCAGCGTGGTGAGTGTCATGCGGAGCTGGTCGCCCGGAACCACCATGCGGCGGAACTTGCATTTGTCGATGGCCATGAAATAGACCTTCAGGTCCTTGTCGGCGAGATCGAGCGCAGTGCCCACCATCACGGCGGCGGTCTGCGCCATGGCCTCGGCGATGGTGACGCCGGGCATGATCGGCTGACCGGGAAAGTGGCCCTGGAAATGCGGCTCGTTCATGGTGACGTTCTTGATGCCGACCGCCGACTTGTAGCCGTCGATCTCGACCACCCGGTCAACGAGGAGGAACGGGTAACGGTGCGGCAGAATGCGCTGGATCAGCTGGATATCCGCGGTAAGCAACGTGTCGGTCATGGTGTTTTTCCTGTCGATCTGTCGCCCTGTCCCTAGCAACAGCGGCGTGACGGGGCAAGCGCGGAGGGCCGCTCAGGGCTTGGCCGGCGTCTCGGAGGCCCCCGACGCGTCGGCCTGGGTGCCGTCGCCGATCGCCGCGTCGATGCGGGCGATGGCCGCGTCGGTGATGTCGATCACCTCGGCGGAAAGAAAGACCGAGCGCTTCTCGAGGATCACCACCGCGCCGGCTTCGCGCATGATCTGCTCGATCACCGGCTCGGCGGCCTTGATGAACTGGCGGCGGCGTTCCTCGGAAAGCTCGCCGATGGCGCGGGCCTTCGCGTCCTGCTCGCGGCGCAGGGCCTGCACCTTCTGGTCGAAGGCATCGGCGAGGGCGCGGAACGCCATCGGATCGAGGGTCGCGCGGGTCTCGGTGAGCTCGCGCTCTTCGGCGGTCAGCTCGGCCTCGATGCGCCGGTTCTCGGCGGCGATCTCGGCGCCCTCTTCCTCGAGGACCGCCGCGACCCGCTTGCCATAGGCGCTTTCGGCGAAGAGCCGGTCGAACTCGACCGTCAGAATGGCGCTCTCGACGATGCCCGGCGCCGCGTCCTGTGCGGACGCGGCCCCTGCGGCCAGTCCCAGGCCGAGCGCCAGGGCGCAGAGCCTCAGAGCGCCGCGCATCTCAGAACTCGGTCGAGATGGTCAGGCTGAAGTTCTGCTCGTTGTCCTTGTCTTCCTTGACGATCGGACGCGAGAAGTTCAGCCGGAGCGGGCCAAGCGCGGAGTCCCAGAACACCGAAACGCCGATGGCGTGACGCAGGCTGAAATCCTCGTAGAGGATGTCGTTGGTCGTCGAGGCCACGGTTTCGCTATCCAGCCCCCAGACCGACCCGACATCGTAGAACATGCCGCCGGTGATGCCGTATTCGTCCGGCAGGCCGACGGGGAATTCCGCCTCGAACCGGGCCACGGCGAAATAGTTGCCGCCGAGCGAGTCGTTGACGTCTGACGCGGCGTTGTATTCGCGCGGGCCGATGCCGCCATACTCGAAGCCCCGGAAGACCGAGTCGTTCAGGCGGAAACGGTCTGTCACCCGGCTGCTGCCATTGGTGAAGTTGATCGCGCCGGCCTCGAACGAGGCGCGCAGCGTGACCTCTTCGTTCCAGATCTTCTTCTGGGCGATGGCCTTGAGGTTGGTCCGGATGAAGCTGGTGTCGCCACCAAGCCCGCCGATATCCTGCCCGAACTCGAGCAGCACGCCGGCATTGGGATCGAGACCGTCACGGCGGGTGTCCCAGCTGAAGGTATAGCCGAGGCTGCTGTCCCAGCGCGGGCCTTCCGCTTCTTCGGCGCGGATCACCTGACCGGCATCGCCCTCGTCGGAATTCGCGATGTCGCTGTATTGCAGCGTGTAACGCAGGCTCAGGCGGCCGAAATCCGAGATCGGGAAGCCAAAGCTCGGGCGGAAGATGCCCTTTGCGGTGTCGAACTCGGCGTATTCCTGTTCGGTCTCGGTATAGCTCGCGCCAAGGCCGAAGCTGAGGTCGCGGCCAAGGAACGCCGGCTCGACGAAGTTGAACGAGTAGTTGTTGTTGGTCGACGCGGTGCTGACGCCAAGCGACAGGCGCTGGCCGCGGCCGAGGAAGTTGCGTTCGCTGAACGAGACAGCGAGACCGAAGCCGTTCGAGGTCGAATACGAGCCGCCGAAGCTGATCGAGCCGGTGGGCTGCTCTTCGA
>NZ_JBYNAH010000305.1:0-4527 GCF_059781815.1 Salipiger sp.
TGCCGCATCTCGGCAAGGCCGGGATCCATCGGCGGCGGGAAGCCCGCATCGATCATCGCCACCGCCTCGTCCTGACGGTCGAGCTGGCTGAGGATCTCCGAGCGCGCCATCACCGCACGGCGGGTGTACTGCATGCTGCCGGCGCGGTTCTCGGCAAAGATCGCCTCGGCGCCCTCGAAATCGCCGACCGAGGCCAGCGCCATGGCCTTGTGGTAGAACGCGAAGGGCGCGAGGCCACGCTCTTTCGACACGGCGTCGAAGGCCTCGAGCGCGCCGCTCATCTCGCCCTTGCCGAGCACCGACCACGCCTTCACCAGCCCGTCGACCAGCGGACCGATGGCGGTCTTGTCCTCGATACGGGCAAGCAGCGCGTCGTAATCCTCGGTCTGGGCCAGCTCGGCGATCTGCGCCATGTGCCCGACCTGGCTCTGGAACCCCTGCTCGGACAGGCGGTCGGCCAGCGCCACGGCCTTGGCCACATCGCCCAGAGACAGGTTCGCCAAGGTCGCACGCTCGAGCAGTGCCGGGTTGCCGGGATCGAAAGCCACCGCGCGGCCGTAATATTCTGCCGCCGCCTTGAAATCTCCGCTGAAGCTGGCCTGACGCGCAGCGAGATAATCGCCCGCGAGACTCTCGGCGGTCAGCGGTCCGGCCACGCCCACGGCCATCGTCAGCGCGAGCGCCGTGTTGCGAAGAAGCCCGAGAGCCTTGCCTGCCATGCCAATGCCTCCTGTGTCGGTCCGGCAAGCCTATATGCGCCCGCCCGGCCACGCAATGCGCAGGCGGATCACGCCAGCGTCAGAGACCGGCGTCTCTTTGCCGATGCGACCGACGCGGCGATTTGCGGTTGAACCCCGAACGCGGCTCGGCGTAATTGATACGTTATAACATTGCGAATCATTCCTGAAGGAACCCCGATGCCTGCGCAAGACCGCCGCCTGCCCGTCACCGTCCTCTCCGGTTTCCTCGGGGCCGGGAAGACGACCCTTCTCAATCAGGTTCTCAACAACCGCGAGGGCCGCCGGGTGGCGGTCATCGTCAACGACATGTCCGAGGTGAATATCGACGCCGATCTGGTGCGCGACGGTGGCGCCGACCTCAGCCAGACCGAGGAAACGCTGGTCGAGATGTCGAACGGCTGCATCTGCTGCACCCTGCGCGACGACCTGCTGCAGGAGGTGCGCCGGCTCGCCGCCGAGAACCGCTTCGATTACCTGCTGATCGAAAGCACCGGCATCTCGGAGCCGCTGCCCGTCGCCGCCACCTTCGAGTTCCGCGACGAGCTTGGGCAAAGCCTGTCAGACGTGGCGCGGCTCGACACGATGGTGACGGTGGTCGACACGGTGAACCTGCTGCAGAACTACGCCAGCCACGATTTCCTGAAGGACCGGGAAGAGAGCCTTGGCGACGCAGACGACCGAACGCTGGTCGATCTGCTGGTGGACCAGATCGAGTTCGCCGACGTGGTGGTGCTCAACAAGATCGGCACGGCAGGGACCGACCGGACCGATGCGGCGCGGCTGATCGTGACAGCTCTGAACCCCGATGCGCAGGTCATCGAGACCGACTTCGGGCAGGTCCCGCAAGAGCGCATCTTCGACACCGGCCTCTTCGACTTCGCCACGGCGCACGAGCACCCGCTCTGGGCCAAGGAGCTTTACGGCTTTGCCGATCACGTGCCGGAGACCGAGGAATACGGCGTATCCTCCTTCGTCTACCGCGCCCGGCGCCCGTTCCACCCGCAGCGCATCCACGAGGTGCTGAACGGGCCGCTGCCGGGCGTGATCCGCGCCAAGGGGCATTTCTGGATCGCCACCCGCCCCGACTGGCTGGCGGAATTCTCGCTGGCGGGCGCGCTGAGCAGCATTCGCCCGATGGGCCTGTGGTGGGCCACCGTGCCCGAGACGCGGCGCCCCGATCACCCGCAGGCCCGGGCCTATCTCGCGCAGCACTGGCAAGAGCCGTGGGGCGACCGGCGGCAGGAGCTGGTCTTCATCGGCGCGGGCATGGACCGCGCCGCGATCACTGCCGCGCTCGATGCCGCCCTGCTCAAGGCAGACACCGGCTTCACACCCGAGCTCTGGACCACGCTCGAGGATCCCTTCCCCGGATGGCGCCGCGCCACCGAGGCCGCGTGATGGTCCGGGCGGGCGCGCATAACGCGAAGAGCTCTCTGCCACGGCGCAGGCGGAGCGGCGATCCGATGCAGAGCTTCGACCGCCTGCCGCCGGCCCTGCGCCGCTGGCTGGCGCAGGCCGCACTGCCGTGGTCGCCACGCTCGGCGCTGCGGGCGTGGCAGCGCAGTTTGACGGCCTGCGGCGGAGACCCAGCCGCGGCGCTGGCGCGTCTGTCCGAGATCGAGCGCGGCCAGCTTGCCCGCGAGCGCCGCGCGATCTGGGGCGCGCAGCATCCCGGCCCCGCAGGCGGCGCGGCACCGACCTCCGGTCGCAGTTGCGTGATCGCAGCGACTTAGCACGTAAAGGCATCTTCCGCAGAGCAGGGGTTTGCCGCTATTGCGGGGCCATGGACATCGTTGTTGTCACGACCGTTATCGCGTCGCTGTTTCTTGTCATTGGTCTGGCCGAGCCGCTCGCGGCGCGGGTGCGGCTGCCCTATAGCGTGATCCTCGCGGTGCTCGGCATCCTGATCGCCGCCGCGGCGATCTTCTTCCTGCGCACCACCCTGACCGACGCGCTCAATCCGGTGGCCGAGGCGATCCTCGGCCTGCCGATCCGCGCCAGCGTCTTCCTCTATGTGTTCCTTCCCACCCTGCTGTTCCAGGCGACGCTCGGCCTCAACATCCGCCGCATGCTGGACGACTGGGTGCCGATCCTGCTGATGGCGGTGGTGGCGGTCGTCGTCGCCACGCTCAGCGTCGGCTTCGCCCTGTCGTGGTTCTCCACCCTGCCGCTGGCCGCCTGCCTGCTGATCGGCGCGATCGTCTCGACCACCGACCCCTCGGCGGTGATCTCGATCTTCCGCTCGCTCTCGGCACCGCGCCGGCTGGCGCGGATCATCGAGGGCGAGAGCCTGCTCAACGATGCCGCCGCCATCGCGCTCTTCGGCTTCTTCCTCGGCTTCGTCATGCTCGGCCTGCCCGACCCGACCCTCGAAGACGCGCTGCGCCAGTTCCCGCTGCTGATCGTCGGCGGGGCGCTGACCGGCTGGATCCTGGCGCGCATCGCGGTGCGGCTGATGGGGCTCTTCGGGCGCTACGAGCTGGCGCAGCAATCGATCTCGGTCGCCCTGCCCTACCTCGCGTACATCACCGCCGAGCAGAGCATCGGCGCCTCGGGGGTGATCGCCGTGGTCGCCGCCGGCCTCACGCTCAACATCGTCGGCCCGGGCCGCCTGCCGCCCGAGGCCTGGACCAACCTGCGCGAGGTCTGGGACCTGCTGGCGCACTGGGCCGGGGCGCTGATCTTCATCCTCGCCGCCCTGCTGATCCCCCGGATGCTCGAGGAGTTCCGGCTCTCCGATGCAGGCCTCGTGCTCGTGGTCGTGCTGGCCGCAATTGCCGCCCGCGCCTTCATCCTTTTCTTCGTGCTTCCGATCATGGGCAAACTGCGCCTGTCGCCGCCGGTGGAACGGCCCTACCGGGCCGCGATCCTCTGGGGCGGGCTGCGCGGCGCGGTCACGCTGGCGCTGGCGCTCGCGGTGACCGAGAACTTCCGCGTACCGGTCGAGATCAAGCGCCAGGTCGGTATCCTTGCCACCGGCTTCACCCTCTTCACCCTGCTGGTGCAGGGCACCACGCTGCGCTGGGTGATCGGCAAGCTCGGGCTCGACCAGCTCTCGCCGCTCGACCAGGCGCTGTCGAAACAGGTGGTGGCGGTGTCGCTGCAGACCGTGCGCGAGGATGTCTCGCGCACGACGGCGAATTATGATCTCGACCAGCGTATCGTGCGCAGCGAGGCCAAGCGCTTCGGCGACCGGCTCGACGAGGCGGTGAAGCAGGCCGAGGAGGACACCGAGATCCTCGACAAGGACCGCGTCACGCTGGGCCTGATCGCGCTGGCCGGCGCCGAGCGCGACACGGTGATCGAACGGGTGCGGGATCACTCGATCTCGTCGCGCCTGTCAGAGATCCTGATGTCGGATGCCGAGCGCCTGATCGAAGCCACGCGCACCGGCGGGCGCAGCGGCTATCGCCGCGCCGCGCGCCGGGTGACCGCCTATGGCAAGGGGTTCCGGCTGGCGGCGCTGCTGCACAACCGGCTGCGCATCTCCGGCCCGCTGGCACGGCTCACCGCCGACCGCTTCGAGCTTCTGCTGTCGCAGAAGCTGATCCTGCGCGATCTCGACGGCTTCATTCACGGCCGCATCCGCCGCATCCACGGGCGCCGGGTCTCGGACCTGCTGACCGAGCTGCTGAGCCGCCGGGTCGAGACGGTGGACACCGCGCTCGAGGGGCTGCGGCTGCAATATCCGGGCTATGCCGAGACGCTGGAGCGGCACTTCATCCGCCGCACCCAGCTGCGCCTCGAAGAGCGCGAGTACAACGCCATGCGCGCCGACGGGCTGATC
>NZ_JBYNAH010000013.1:0-1912 GCF_059781815.1 Salipiger sp.
TGGCCGAGTGGTCGAAGGCGCACGCCTGGAAAGTGTGTAGGCGGGAAACCGTCTCGAGGGTTCGAATCCCTTCCTCTCCGCCACTAATGTCCAGCAAAGCTCTGAAATGGTGTACTATTGCATTCGGGCTTTGGCATTGGCCCCACACTCAGCCCCACATTTCACGAGCGCAACAAATCCCCCCTTGCGTGTCGGTGCATTTCGAATCATATTGGATCAAATCAAGAACATCGGCGGTTAAGCCGGTTCTTACATCGTTAGAAACAGGCTGAGCGAAGGAGTTGCATACAGCCACCCAGAAGGGGTGGGACTATGCATTCGAAAGACCTTCAAGACGCCGAACAGCTCAGCTTCTTTTCCGAAAGCACTCAGCGCGCGCCTGACGGCGATGCCGTCTCTTTTCAGGGGCGCAAGGTTGCGTCGGCGGTACCCGTAGCCGATCACGCAAAGCCCCTTCGGTCGAAATCCCGCGATGAGCCGAAATCTGCGGTAATGGCAGAGACGCCTCGCTCCGCAAAACCAGCCAAACCACGCAAACAGCCCCCGAAGCTGTTTCTGAAAGACAGTGAGGTGGCCGAGCGGTACTCGGTTTCGCGCCCGACCGTATGGCGCTGGGCGAAGTCACGCGCTGGTTTCCCGCAGCCTGTACCGATCGCCGAAGGCACGACGCGCTGGGCGATTGCCGATCTTGAAGCGTTCGAACGTTCGCTGAAGGCAGAAGTGCAGACGGCGTCTGTCGGGGGCGCAGCATGAGCCGCGCCTATAAGGGCGTGCGCCTTGAAGGCCATCGCGTCTATTCCGTCGATGATGTCCTCGCCTTGTACGGCATCTGCCGAAACACGCTGAGCAACTGGGTGCGCAGCGGCCTTGGGCCAGTTGATCGCGCGTCGCCTCAGCTTTTTCGAGGCGCTGAGTTGAGGCGTTTCCAGGAGGCGCGCGCAGGTGTGAAGGGCAAGCTGCGGGGTGGTCAGTTCAAATGCCTCGGCTGCAAATCGCGAGTGTTTCCGGAAGTCAGTTCGGTCTCGATTGTCGAGCGTGCGCGCGGCGGCGTCTTGGCCAGCGCAGCCTGTCCAGACTGCAATGCGGTCGTTTTCAAGTTACTGGGTGAGACGGAATGCAACAGCGTTCGAAAATGCCTCGATACCAATACAAGCCTGACGTCGATCGACGAAGATAGGGTGTCGGCCCCGGCTGGTATTGGGAAAGATCAGCGTGGCGTGGGAGGTGTTATCACCTATGTGAACGATCGGATGATCCACGCATGGCAAGGATATGCCGAACGTTACCACCCCAAGACGGTCACCGCGCATCTCACCTCCATCCGTGAGTTCGAAGGGTTTCTTGCCGGGAAGAGCATCGCCAGTCTGACCCAAGACGACATCATCGCGTGGCGAAAGAAGCTCATTTCGAATGATGAGCGGCTTGCTAATTCAACCATTCGGCATCGCGCCTCTCAGGTGTCTGGATTCCTGAAGTGGCTGGCCGATCAGCCTGGTCATTCAAAGCTTCGGGGCCTGAGTGACTATTGTGGCCTGCCCAAGAGGCTCAAGCAGGCGGCGCTGCCGGAACAGAAGCAGTTTCCGAAACTGGACGAAGCGGTCGCCATGCTTGATGCAATGCCGTCGAAGTCTCTCAGCGAGCGGCGCATGCGGGCGATCTTTGCCTTCGCCTTCCTTACAGGGCTACGTGCCGATGCGTTGATTACGGTCCGGCTCAAGCACATCGAGGGTGATGAGCGCAGAGTGATCCATGACGGGCGCGAGATGCGCACCAAGAACGGCAAAAGCTTCATCGTGAACTGGTTCCCGCGTACCGCCCCGTTTGAGGCGGTGGTTCTGGAGTGGCTCAGCGAGGTCACTGCGCTGGGCTTGGGCGCAGACGACGCCGTCTTCCCGGACATGAAGGGACTCGA
>NZ_JBYNAH010000013.1:1922-37295 GCF_059781815.1 Salipiger sp.
GGCGTTCGGCTATCCCGCCAATGAAAACAGCCTGGGCCGTGACCGAGGCGTTTAAGCGGGCCTGCGCGGGGCGGAAGATAAGCTATTCCCCCCACTCGG
This sequence comes from Salipiger sp., assembly GCF_059781815.1. Classification (NCBI taxonomy): domain Bacteria; kingdom Pseudomonadati; phylum Pseudomonadota; class Alphaproteobacteria; order Rhodobacterales; family Roseobacteraceae; genus Salipiger; species Salipiger sp. The sequence continues at coordinate 2,022 of NZ_JBYNAH010000013.1, forward strand.
CGCGCCACACGCTGGTCAATCTCGGCGATCAGCTCTGCCGTACCGCCGAGGAGCGCAAGGCATGGTCCCTGAATTTCGGTCACGCCACCGAAGCCGTCACGTGGGAGCATTACGGAAAAGTTGATGGCGAACGGAAAGGCGAGATATTTGAAAGCTTTGACGCAGAGGCCCCGGCGACCTCGGGCGAAGTGGAGCTGATGCTGCGCTACCATGAGCATGAGCTGGTCCGCGGTACGCCCGAGTTCGAGCAAGCCGAGCGGCTGGTTGATGAGCGCAGGCGGTCCCGGCGACGGCGCACCGCCTGAAAGGGGCCGCCAGGACACCCCCATGTTACGTTCATTGGCTTATAAACGCGCTCTCCGTGGGCCGGTCATCAGGATCGACGAAGGTAGAGAGGTAGTTCAGGCTGGTATTGGGAAGGAGCAAGGTGGCGGTAGGCTAGTGGCGCGGCCGCAAAATGACCGCATCATCTTTGCTTGGCAGGGCTTTGCGGGTCGCTTTGACAAAAAGACAGTCAAGGGTGCCGAAGGTGTGGCGGGCGCGGTGGATCGGGAGCCACCAAGCAAACCTGCCAGCCATCCGCGCCTGCGCGCTCGGCTTGGAATGAGCGCCGCATTGTCGGCCAAAAGCGCAAGCTCGAACCCAAGCATGTATGGGTGCGGGCGATCTTTGCCTTCGCCTTTCTTACAGGGCTAGGCGCTGTGAGCAGAGGCGCCCGTCTTCGCGAAAGGCAGACATGCCTTCATGATTCCCAAGGCTATATTCTGATATTGTCGATATGTCAGAAACTCAAACCGGTTGCGTACCGGCGCGAAATTACACCGCGCCAGCTCTTTAAGCAGACACTGCGGAAAACACTAAGCCTTCCCACGCTTCCATCATCGCCCGACGTTGCTCAAGCTGATCGGCGCGGTGGTAAGCGGCCTCGGTCGCGTTCGCGATGGTATGGGCCAGGGCTCGCTCTGTTAGATCGCGCGGATAACAATTCTCCGAGGCCCAGTCACGGAAGCTGGAGCGAAAGCCGTGCGCTGTGGCTGGGCGGGAGGCATCGTCGCTTGCAAACCGCTGTCAGCTGTAGATCCGAGCTCTCGTGATCACCGGGAGCAATGTCGGTGAAAGGGTTGCGAGCGGTCGAACGGCCTTGACCTGGAAGCGCCCAACAGCTGCCGTTAATGCAGAACGCAGCAGAACCCGGAATTGCCGTCGCCATGCCACTCGTTTGCTGCGATAGCGCGCGGCAGGTCCCAGCACTTCCGCGACTTCATGCTCCACGCAGCATACGACCAAGCTCCGGCACGAAGGGCGGGAAGCTGCCGTTCGCTGCGGCACCTACGAAGGTCTGCTCAGGAGGAGTTCCACACTACAATTCAACGCGGCCTGTTAGGAGTAGCCCTGAGTTTTCGAGTTTCCACAGCCGCAACTCTGGAAGCGTCTTCAAGTATCCCGCCCAAAGGCGCACGGCGAAGAGATTCCCGCGCTTCAGATCCTGCAATCTGGCGAGTTGATCGAATTTCATCTGCGACTGGACCGAGTTCATAGCCATCGTGATCCACCACTGACGAGGTCAGGCAGGCTCTCTCTCCTTTTCTCAGAGTGGCCAGTTCAGACAGCTTCCTCCTCATCGGTGTTGTCGCTGCTCAATTGGCCTCGGCTCTCGCGAGAGGATCATCTGGCTTTGCACCCGGTGCTCACTCCTCGCCAGAAGAGGCCGAAGACCCACGTGCCTTGCTCGGGCTGCGCCCCGTCCAGCTCTTGAAAGCTCGCCAGAAAGAGGTGCCATCGGCGTAGCCCAAAGTCGAGGCGACCGCCTCAACTGAACCCCCCATTTGCGTCAGTAGGATTTCGGCGCGCTCTTGACGATAGGAGCGCAGAAGCTCTTTCAGCGTGGTGCCTTCTTCGGCGAGGCGCCGCTGCAGCGACCGTCGAGAGGTCTGCATGACAGGCGCGATCGTCTCAAGAGTGATGGGCTTCGCTCCCAGATAGAGCGCGATCAGCGCGCGCACCTGTTCCGATGCCGACTGCCCCTCCCCCGCCCTTTCCAGCAGGCTCGCCAGATGCCGGTCGATCAGGTCGAGCATGTCCGGATCCTCTTCCCGGTAGATCCGATGCGCATCCCTGGGATCGATGACCAGCATGTTGGTGGCCTGAGAAAACAGGACCGGCGCATCGAACCAGCGCTCCACCCTGCCGGGGAGATCGGGAGGGGGATGGGAAAAATGCACCTCGAGCGGACGCCAGCGCAGATCGTACCCCTTGCGGATCAGGCTGCACATGCCAGCGAGGGTAAATTCATTGTCCTGCCGGCTCGGGCCGACCTGCGCTGCGGTGATCATGTACCGCAGCATCACGTGCTCACCATCCTCCTCCAGGGTCACCTGCGTTCCGCTCTGCAGGGCCGAGGTGAAGCGGACGAGGCTTTCGAGGCCGCGGTAGATCGTGGCGCATTGCGTCGCGCGCAGCCCCATCGGGCCGAAGCTGCCCGGTCGAACGCTCGCGCCGAGGCGGAGGCCGAGGTTCGGATCGTCCAGCGCGACCGCCGCATCTTCGAAAAAACCAAGGTATGTCTGCAGCGGAACCGGGGCGTAATCGTCCGCGAGGACGCGCGAATCGAGCCCGTGGCGCGAGAGCAGTTTTCGCAGAGCGCCCACATTTCCATCAAACATATCGAAAATGGGCCTAAGAATTATGGCCCTGACAGACAGCAAATGCGGCAGTGGTCCGACCTCGGCCGTCATTTTGCGCGCCTTCCCGTTCTCAGATGCCACTTGGCGCAGAGTATCGGATTTATGGCGCGCAGTGCAATGGTCTGAGCTGCCCCCCGCACTCCTAACAAGGGTCGAACCAAGACCAACATGCAACAGGGATGCACCTCATGACCGACGTGACTGTCACTGGCCGACTTCAGGGCAACTCGATAAGCCTCGCCCATATCGTCTTCTTCGTCGTGGCCGCGGCCGCTCCGATGACCGCGGTCGTCGGCGCGACCCCGCCCGCCTTCGCCTTCGGCAACGGGGCCGGCGTCCCCGGCGCGTTTGTCCTGGCGGGGCTTCTCTACCTTCTGTTCTCGGTGGGCTACACGGCGATGACCCCCTACATCACCGGGGCGGGCGGCTTCTTCAGCTACATCTCCAAGGGCCTCGGCGGGGCGGCCGGGATCGGCGGCGCGCTGATGGCGCTGCTGGCCTATTTCGCCATCCAGATCGGCATCTACGCGCTCTTCGCCATCTTCATGCAGGCCACCCTGGCACCGCTCGGGATCGATCTGCCCTGGTGGGCCTGGGCCCTTTCGGCGCTGGTGGTGATCGTCTTCTTCGGACGCCGGAACATCGCGATCTCGGGCCGCATCCTCGGCGCCTGCATGATCGCCGAGCTGCTGATCCTGTTGCTTCTCGATGTGGCCATCGTGCTGCAGGGTGGCGGTCCCGAGGGCATGAGCCTGTCGGGCTTCCGCCCCTCCGAGGTCTTCGGGCCCGGGCTGGGGGTCAGCATGGTCTTCGTGCTGGGGGCCTATATCGGCTTCGAGGCAACGGCGATCTTTGCCGAGGAAGCCCATCGCCCCGAGCGCACCATCCCGCGTGCGACCTACCTGGCCGTGTTCCTGATCACCGTCTTCTACGCCTTCTCGACCTGGGCGATCTCGCAATATTACGGCCCCTCCTCGGTCCGCGCCTCCGCCGAGGCCGCGCTGGAAGGTTTCTACTTCGACGCAGCGGCCGACCTGCTGGGCCCGTGGTCGGTGCAGGCGATGAACCTTCTGCTGCTGACCAGCCTCTTTGCCTGCCTGCTGTCGTTCCACAACACGCTGAACCGCTATTTCTACACCCTCGCCGGCGAAAGCCTGATCTGGCGCAAGATGGCGCATGTGCATCCCGATCACGGCTCGCCCCACATTGCCGGGCTGGTGCAGGCCGGCCTCGTGGCGCTGATCATCGCGGCCTTCGCGTTCGGAGCCGCCGATCCCTACACGGTCGTGTTCAGTTGGATGGCGGGCCTCGCGGTGCTGGCGATCCTCGGGACGCAGATCCTCGTCTCCGTCTCGGTGATCCGGTTCTTCCGCCGGGAGCGTCACCAACGGTCCGCGCTGGTGGTGCTCGTGGCGCCGGCGCTGGCAACGCTGGGTCTGCTCGGGGCCTTCGCCCTGGTGGGAAGCAACATCTCCCTGCTGACCGGCAGCGAAAGCCCGATCGTCCTGGCCTTCCCGATCCTCGTCATCGCGACCGGCGCCTTCGGCGCAGTGATCGCCCTGACCATCAAGGCACGCAACCCGGCGCTCTATGCCGGACTGGGCCGTGGACTCGACTGAGCTCGCCCTGATCCCCCGAAACGACATCCCATGAAAGGACCGCATTCGATGAATGACCTGAGCAACCTTCCGAAGATCGATTTCATTTACCTGTCGGAAGAAGACATGATCAAAGCCGGCGTCACCGACATGCCCGCCTGCGTCGACTGTATGGAGGAAATGTTCGCGCTGCTGCACCACGGCGACTACCGCATGGCCGGGCCGAACAGCGACAGCCATGGCGCGATGATCACCTTCCCCGAGAACTCTCCGTTCGAGACCATGCCGAAGCCCACGGCCGACCGTCGCTTCATGGCGATGCCGGCCTACCTGGGCGGAAATTTCGGCACCGCAGGCGTCAAGTGGTACGGCTCCAACATCGCGAACCGCGACAAGGATCTGCCACGCTCGATCCTGATGTTCACACTGAACGACGCCGACACCGGCGCGCCCCTCGCCTATATGTCCGCCAACCTGCTGTCGGCCTACCGCACCGGGGCGGTGCCGGGGGTCGGCGCACGCCACTTGGCGCGCAAGGACTCCCGCGTAGTCGGCATCTTCGGTCCCGGCGTCATGGCCCGCACCGCGCTGGCGGCCTTCGTCGCAGCCTGCCCGCAGATCGACACGGTGAAGGTGAAGGGGCGCGGGCAAAAGAGCCTCGACGTCTTCATCGCCTGGGTGAAGGACAAGTATCCGCAGATCACCACCATCGAGATCGTGGAGGACATCGAGGCGGTGGTGCGCGACAGCGACATCGTCACCTACTGCGCCTCCGGCGAGGTCGGAAACCCCGACGACTACCCGCTGGTGAAGCGCGAATGGGTCAAGCCCGGCACCTTCCTGGCGATGCCCGCGCCCTGCAACTTCGACGCCGGCATGGAAGCGCCCGAGATCCGCAAGGTGCTCGACAACACCGGCCTCTACGAAGCCTGGTACGAAGAGGTGCCGAAGCCCGCGCACAACGTGATCCCGCTGGTCGGCGTCAAGTTCATGGACATGATCGCCGCCGGGACCATGGACCCGACGTCTCTCGAAGACCTCGGCGCCATCGTCGCGGGCGACGCGCCCGGTCGCCGGAACGACGAGGAAATCGTTCTGATGTCCGTCGGAGGCATGCCGGTCGAGGACGTGGCCTGGGGCACCGTCGTCTATCGCCGTGCGATCGAGCAAGGCATCGGCGTCAAGCTGAACCTCTGGAACGAACCCGAACTGCGCTGATCGCGCGGCCGAGGCCTCCCATGCTCCCGGCCATGGCCGAGAGCCTTCCATTCTGAAGGACCCTTCCACATGACCAAGATCACCAAGATCAAAACCGGCTCGAAATTCGAGGATCACGCCAGCTACTCCCGCATCGTCGCGGTAGACAAATGGATCTTCGTGTCCAACACCGCAGGGCGGAACCCCGAAACCAAGGAAATCCCCGAGGACGTGACCGAGCAGACAGAGCAGGTCTTCGCCAATATCGAGCGCGCGCTTGCCGCCGTCGACAGCTGTCTCGCCGATGTCGTGGCCAGCCGCGTCTTCATCCAGGACCCGGCAGATACCGAGACGGTCATGACCCGCATCGGCGAGAAGTTCCGCGGCATCGACCCGACCACCACGGTGACCTGCCCGCCGCTTGGCTCCACCGTCTACAAGGTCGAGCTGGAAGTCACCGCCTATCGCGGAGCTTCGAAGGCCGAGATCACCTACAAGACCGTCGCGATCTAATCGCGGAAAGGAGGACCATCATGGCACCACGTATTGCGCCTGTCGCAACCTCGACAGAAATGCCTTCACGGACCGAGGTCGTCATCATCGGCGGCGGCATCGTCGGCCTGTCCGCGGCGCTGACGCTGGCAGAGCGTGGCGTGCCCGTGGTGGTCCTCGAAAAGGGCCGGATCGCGGCAGAGCAAAGTTCGCGCAACCTTGGCTGGGTGCGCAAGACATCGCGCGCGGCCCCCGACGTGCCACTGGCGCAGGCGGCGGACCGGCTTTGGGCCGGGCTGCCCGAGCGGACCGGGCACGACGTGGGCTACCGGCAAGCGGGCATCATGTTCCTCGCCCGCACAGCGGCTGAACTGGCCGCGCACGAGGCGTGGCTGCAATCGGTTGAAGGCCTCGACCTCGGGGCGCGGATGCTGAGCCCGGCAGAGATCGCGGGACAAGTTCCCGGTGGGCAAGGCAACTGGCTGGGCGGCGTCACCACGCCGTCAGACGGGCGGGCCGAGCCAACGCTTGCCTCAAGCGCAATCGCCGCGGCGGCCATCGCTAAGGGGGCGCATGTCGTTGAGGGCTGCGCGGTGCGCTGCCTGCAGACCAGTGGCGGACGGGTGAGCGGTATCGTCACCGAGCGTGGCGAGATCGCCTGTTCCGAGGTTCTTCTGGCCGGTGGCCTATGGTCGCGGCGTTTTCTGGGAAATCACGGCATCAATCTGCCGACGCTGCCCCTGACCCTGTCGGCCTTCAGGACGGCACCGATGGAGGGGCCGACCGAAGCCGCCGTCGGCGGGCCGGACTTTTCGTTCCGCAAGCATCAGGATGGCGGCTTCATCATCACGCAGCGTGGGGCCCTGTCCTGCCCACTGGTGCTGGACCACTTGCTCATCGGCACCCGCTACATGCATCTGCTGAAAGACCAGCGCGCTCTGCTGCGCATCACGCTGAACGAGCAGACATGCCAGGACCTGAAGCTGGCCCGGCGCTGGAAGGCACATAGCACGAGCCCGTTCGAAAAGATCCGCGTGATGGACCCACCGACCCTCCCCGCGCTGAACGAAGAGGCGCTGACCAACCTCAAGGCCGCCTGGCCCGTCTTTGCCGAGGCGCAAATCGTCGAGGCCTGGGCTGGTACGATGGATATCACACCGGATTCAAAGCCTGTCATCGACCGTGCCGAGAAGATCGCTGGCCTGACCCTTGCCACCGGCTTCTCCGGCCACGGGTTCGGCACGGGACCGGCAGCCGGACAGCTGGCGGCCGACCTCGTGACCGGCGCAATGCCTCTCGTAGATCCCGCACCCTACAGGTTCGATCGGTTCTAGGATCAAACTGTGCCCTTGGCGCAAACTATCGGAGGTTTGGCGTCGACGGCGCTGGTTGATCGATCTTCAGGGACCCATCTCGAAACATGACTTGAAGAAAAGGCAACAATCATGACTAGCCTCCCCAAATCGGAATTCATGGACGTCATGATGGAGCGCGGTTAACTGGCCGACTGCACCGTTGTGCAGGGCCTCGACACTGCGCTGTGCAAGGGGGTGTTAAGAGCCGAAGGGCGCCATGTAGCCCCGCGCGGCTGCGCAAGCGGCGCGCTGGAACGTTGCATATTCGCTTCGTTTCCAAACTACGGTACCCCCGCAGATACCTCTCTGGCGGGCACAGTCGTCTGTTCTTAGCGGATTTCGCCTATAGTGTTCCGTTGTAGACCGCGCTGATCGTGCCCAAGTTTTTCAGCACGTTGAATTTACCACCTGAATCCATTTTGCGCGCAGCCGCCAATCGACCAGACGCCAATGCAACGACATCCGCCAGATCCTTGGCGGATGTCGTCTTCATCGAACGGTCAGCGGACCTCAGTCGTTTTTCGGCATGCTCGGTGCGCCCATCCCATCTGGCGGAGCAGACATCGAGACAGAGCGATCCGCGTCGAAGTCGATCGGGATCGTCACTGCCCCAGAATAGCCGCTCTCGACACCGCCTGTCATGGTCAGGGTCTGCTGCGCAATCTCGTCGTCGGAATTGTCGCCGAAGACATTGTCCGACGGAATGGTGATACGGCCAAGATTGCGGGTGGAGTTCGGATATTCATCCGCATCGTCGCCATAAACGGCAGAGGCTTCGACTTCAGGGACGGCGATCTGGGCGGTCAGCAGCGAGGCCTCGCCGGAGACGGCTTTCTCGGCGCTTTCGAACACCTCGAAGTGGATGTGCGGCCAGCGACCATCGTAACAGCCGGGCACGATGGTGGTGAAGCTCACCTTGCCCTCGTCGTCCGCAACAGCTAGTCCGCGCAGCCAATTCGCATCGGTGTAATCGTACAGAGAATACTTGCCGCCACCATCACAGTGCCAGATGTAGATCGCATATCCCGAAAGCGGCGTGCAGCCATCCACATCCATCAGCGTCAGTTCGAGATCGAGCGGGACACCCTCCACGCTGCCCTCGTAGTCACCAAAAGAGGTGGTGATGTCCCGGCGCAGGATACCTTCCTGCCTGAGCGCATTCACGGTCTGACCTTCCTTGCTGTTGGACCCGTCGGCCGGGTACGGGCCTGCGGTTTCCCAAGGCAGAGAGGTTGTGCAAGCCTCCAGCGCTGCGGCGGGCAGACCGCTTGCGGCGCTTAGGCCGAGACCGCCCATAAGGGCCAGCATCCGGCGGCGTCCAAGCATGCGCGGCAGGTCGTGCGCAAAGCCGAGATCGTGTTCGTGGGTGTGGTCGTCACTGAACGGGCACATGAGGTTTCTCCTGGTCTTGTCCGGCAGCATCGCCGGGCCGATGGTTGGACAACCGCGGGGGCGGATGTCTCTATGCAGTGCTGTTGCGGAGGCAGTACTGAAATATTCTTATCCATTTCAAAGCAGTACTTGCGCTCTGCCTCCGTTCGGGTGTCCCCTTCTGTTCGGGTTGGGGCTTAGGTATCTTTCCGGAAAGATAAATCAATCGGTGAGGACAGAAAATGACCAAAGATCTTCCGATCGCCGGAATGATGCGCCAGCTGCAGGCGCAATGGCCCGAAGCCGCCACGCAACAGATGCGCATTACAGTGCTGTTGCACAGGCTGCAGGAGCTCATGCTCGACAATGCCAGGACGGTGCTAGCGCGTCATGGGCTCGGCTTGAGCGATTACGAAGTTCTGTCCATCCTGCGCAGCCAACCCGCGCCCCATCAGGCCACGCCCGGCGCGCTGTGCGACATGATGATGAGGTCTTCCGGCGGTATGACAAAGCTCCTGAAGGGAATGCAGGCGCGCGGGCTCGTGGAACGCCCGGACGGTGCCGAAGACCGACGGTCCCGCCCGCTGCGGTTAACCGCCAGGGGGCGCAGTCTGGCAGAGACGGCGCTGGTCGAATTGCAGAGCGATCACCAGAACATCTTCGACGATTTGCCCGATGGCATGACGACCGAAATGCTGGCGGACACGCTCACCCACCTAACCCTTGCTGCCGAAGCCCGCCGCCAGGCGCGGCTCATCTCTTGAAACGCCCCTCCGAAATGGGCGCCGCCTGCATCGAATTTGTCTCCCGGATCCCGGACCGTGAGCAAACTTGGACCCATTGCAAGGGACGCAGCATGAGCAGACATTTCCAGACCCCGAGCAGCGAATGTCCGGAAGGTCGGCGTTTCATCTGTTCGTCGTGCCCGCAGGATCGTTCAACATCGGGCTCGAACCGGTCATGCGGCAGCGCGGCGCGCTGGCCGCCTAGGTGAGTGGGATCGCCCGGCAGGGACGGCCCTCTGCGGACTTTCGCCAGACTGGCCATCGCTGCGTCGCAGCTTCCCGAGACCGACCATCGGCGACGATGTGCAGCAATGCCTTCGACCCCGTGGTCGGAAGCGCGGACTTTCCGGTCGTTTAGCGGACGACCAATGCACGAGTAGCACAAGCACGAGGGGCTCTGGTGGGCGTGACTTGAATGGTAGTGACCTTCGAGATGCCGAAAGTGCGGGATTGGCTCGCTCAACGTAAAACTCCATCCAGCATGCGCCTGACTGCGACCGCTGCGCTTGGGTTTTGATCATGCGCCCATATCAAAGTGACGTCGAGATCGTAGATCCTGTTCCTCAGCGTTCGAAAGACCGCGCCGGCTTCCGAACGCGCCATGACCTCGGGAATGATGGCAACCCCAAGTCCCGCAGCAACGAGGCCCACAGTCATCGAGGGATTGCTGACGGTCCGGTAAGATGCCGGCCAATATCCCAAGACGCCCGCTGTCAGAGACAGGCCGGAAATATCATCTGGTCCGGCGAACCCAATGAACGTTTCGCCCCGCAAGTCATCTGGCGAGACCTCCTCTCCCGCAGCGAGGGGGTGATTTTCGGGCAGAACCACGATCGCTGACTGTGCGATCATCTCATGCATCGACAGTCCGTCAGGTAAAGTCAGTGAGGCGACCGTGGCCAGGGCTGCATCGAGATCACCCCTCAGCACTGCGGCAGGGGCTTGTGCCGGATGGATCTCGACCGGTTCAACTAAGAGCTTTGGACTGGCCCTGCGAAACGACTGCATCACCGTTCTAAGGACACCGGATTCAACCGCGCCCGACGATATGCCAAGCCGAAGAGTGCCTGTCATCCCCTCATGTGCTGCGCGTGCAATGGACTGGGCCTGCTCGGCGTGGTGCAGACAGCGGCGGGCCTCCTGCCGAAACAGATCGCCGGCATGGGTGAGCGCGTTCTTGCGCTTTGATCTGGCAAACAGCGCCACCCCCAATTCCTCTTCGAGCTTCTTGATCTGCATCGACAGGGCAGGCTGAACGATGTTCAGCCGTTCGGCTGCCAGCCCGAAATGCAGGGTTTCAGCGAGAACCGTAAAATAGCGTAGCTGGCGAAGCTCCATACATCATTGTCCGTGATCATTTGGTCAGAAATACCTATTATACCTGATTTGTCTTGCGCGATACCCACGGCTTGAAACGATCAAGTACTTAGGAATCGGCATGAAACTGACACGCAGGAACTTCTTTCGAAACGCAGCGATCGGCGGTGCGGCCGCCGCTATCACTGGCGACGTCGCCCTTGCGGACGCACCGCTGGGGCAGATCCCATTTGCGAAGGCCACCGGTCAACTGCCAGGCAAGCCCGAGCTTTATGCGCTGCGTGACGGAGAGGGCGAGCACCACCTGATCGGCGGTCACGTCGCGACGCTGCTCGCGCGTCCCCAGGACACCGGTGGCGATTGTCAGGCCGCAGTTCTGACGGGTTCCATGGAGGCGGGCCTGCCGCTGCATCGCCATGACGATACCGAGGAAGCGCTATATGTCATGGCTGGTCGGCTGGAGCTGCATCTTGACGGCGAGGTCCACCTGCTGACTGCGGGGGACTACGCCTATGTTCCGGCCGGGACCGTCCACGGTTATCGCATGAAGAGCTGGCGTACGCGCGTGCTGACTTGGTCTATCGGATCGGGACTTGGTGGGTTCTACGAGGCGCTCGGCACGCCATTTTTTCGTCCGGTTCAACCCGACGCGCCTGATCTGTCGATTGCACAGGAACGCCTGGATGCAGCCGCAAAGGCCGCAGATGTGACCTGGGAGGGAGACCTGCCCGCGGCGGAGGCCGCCCTTGTAACCGAGCGCGGGGTGCCCGGAGTGCGCCGCCCATACGTGCTCATGGAAGGCGAAGGGGAACGTCTGGTGGCAGCCGATCAGCTTTTCTCTTTCCTGCAAACATCCGCCTCGACGGACGGCGCATTCTTCTCGGTGATGACCGAAGGTCCCGCCGGGCAGCCGATTCCATGGCACTACCACAAGCACCATACCGAGAACTTCTTCTGTCTCGAAGGCCGGATGACGCTGTGGGTCAACGGTCAGGAGCTGACCCTGCACCCTGGTGACTTTTGCCAAGTAACGGCGGGCACCGTCCACAGTTACCGCCTGGACACGCCCTACACCAAGTTCTTTGGCTGGCTTGTCCCGGCGGTCTTTGAGCCCTTCTTCCGCTACATTGGGGACCCGACGGATATCCACGTCTTCCCCGTCGAACCACCTGCATTCCGGTTCGACCGGGTGATGGCGCATATGGAAGAACTGGACCTGAATGTCCTGATGGTTCACGACTGACCGCAAGCATGGTACGGAAGGGCCCGCCCGGGAGGCGAGCCCTTTTCCCTGCTGGGAACGAGCGCAGCCTGCGCGGTGACGATCCTTTTCGGACGCGCGCAAACGGGCCTCGCTTCACGCGCTGTATCGGCCTAGGCAATCATAGCCATATTGGGCTCGGAGACATCACCTACATACGGACGCAAGAAGGCTTCGCTTACCTCGCTGTCGTAATCGACCTGTTTTCTCGGCGCGTGGTCGGATGGTGCATGCGGTCACGCCAGACGACCGACGTCGTGCTCCAGGCCCTGCTCATGGCCACATGGCGAAGGAAGCCGAAGGCTGAGGTGCTGATCTACTCGGATCAGGGCAGCCAGTTCATAAACATGGACTGGGCCGCTTTCCTGAAAGCCCATGACCTCGAGCATTCCATGAGTCGACGCGGCAATTGCCACGACAACGCTGTCGTCGAGAGCTTCTTCAACCTCCTCAAGCGCGAGAGGATCAGGCGCCGCACCTACCGGACCCGCCAAGAAGCGCGCCGCGACGTGTTCGACTACATCGAGATGTTCTACAATCCAAAGCGCAAGCACGCGCGGAACGGAATGCTGTCGCCTGTCGAGTTCGAGCGGCCGCAGAAACTGAGACAAGAAGGCGTCTAAGAAACACCGGGCTATTCAGATCTTGGTCGTGAAGCCGTCACGAGAACGGCCGAAACCCTGTCGCGGAGTCCCCTTTAGCGCCCGCGGCCTGATGGTGGGCACGGATCACAGTACTGTCGATCATCTGAAGCGCATCCGGCACGGCCCCGCTTTGGTTCAGGGCATGCATGATCTCTTCCCATAGCCCCGCCAACGTCCAACGTCGGAACTGGCGATAAACGCTCGACCATTTGCCGAACTCGGCCGGCAGATCTCGCCATGGAGCGCCGGTTCGCGCAATCCAGAATATGCCGTCAAGAACGAGGCGGTGGTTGGTAGGTTTGCGTCCATTCGTGGCGCGAACGGCGAGGATGAAGCCCTCAAAGAACGCCCACTCCTCGTCCGACATCAGGTCTCGTGCCAAGCTCGTCTCCATCGCAGATACCAGCTTGAATCACGTCCAGCGCAGCGGGGGAATCCCTTTTGTCAACACGACCTAGGGGCACCTCACTCGTGGTCGCAGCAGGAGGCGCACAACTTCAACCGCGACGAGCACCTCGGCTATGACGAGCGCTACCAGCGCGCCGAGGAATTCGTCAACGTGGTGAGCGGTCTCTGGGACAGCTGGGACGAGGACGCCTTCCTGCGCAACAAGGAAAGCGGCGTGTTCTATGACGAGGCCGGGCGCCACGTGTTCGCCCACCAGGGGCGGATCTTCAAGGTGCGCGGGCCGCTGACCTCGGCGCGCACGCCGCAGGGCCGGCCGTTGATCTTCCAGGCCGGCGCCTCCGAGACCGGGCGGCAGCTCGGCGCGCGGGTGGCCGACGTGATCTATTCCAACGCGCTGACCGTCGAGGATGCGCGGGCCTATTACGCCGACATGAAGCGCCGCGCTGTGGCCTTCAGGCGCAAGGCCTCGGATCTCGCGATCATGCCGGGGATCACGCTCTACATCGGGCGCACGCAGGAAGAGGCGCAGGCCAAGTTCGACCGGCTGCAGGAGCTGATCGACCCGCTGATCGGGCTGGGCGTGCTGTTCCCGTTCTTCGGTGATCTGACCGGGCAGGATCTTGACGGCCCGGTGCCAGAGCCGCTGCCGAACGCCACGGTGAAGTCGATGGCCGAGAACCTCTACAACTTCGCGAAGAAGAACGACCTGACGCTAAGCCAGCTCTACCAGCACGCGGCCTCGGCCAACGGTCAGCGCTTCATGATCGGCACGCCCGAGGCGATCGCCGACGACATGCAGCTCTGGATCGAGACCGGTGCCGCCGACGGGTTCAACATCTGCCCCGCCGCGATGCCGAGCAGCCTCGACGATTTCACCGAGCTGCTGCTGCCGGTGCTGCGCGCGCGCGGGCTGGTGCGCACGGGTTACGAGGGCACGACCCTGCGCGAGAACCTCGGGGTGGGCAGCGCCGAGTTCGGTGACATCCGCTCGCGCCCCTACGCGGCGCAGCTGGCCGAGGCCTGACGATCCTGCCGCCCGGGTTCCGGCCCGGGCGGTTACCCTTCGAGGGCGCCGGTTCGGCCCGGCATTGTCCCGTTCATACGCCTTGAGTGTAGAAATTGGGACAGCGCCAACGCTTCCACTTCCTGACAAATCTGCACGCTATGCGGGCGCTCCGGCGAGGTGGGCGGCGCGTTTGTCTATTTATTCAGCGCGGTTGAGGGAAATTTTGCGGATTTTCCATAGAACTGTTGCCGGGTTCGGATTCGTAGTTCCAATAATGGTACAGATTTTGAAAATAGAGAGGAACCGTCCCGTGATCTCAAAAATAAACAAGTCGCTGAAGGCTTCCGTCGCCGTCGCCATCACCGCCGGCAGCTTCGCGACCGCCGCTGCGGCCGAGGACTTCCGCATGCTCGCGAGCTGGGACAGCTCCTATCCCATCTTGCCCAAGGTCGCCGATGTCTTCGCCGAGATGGTCTCCGAGGCCTCGGGCGGTGAGAGCACCATCGCGATGACCGGCCCCGAGGCGGTGCCGCCGTTCGAGCAGCTGCAGCCGGTGGCCGCGGGCGTCTTCGACATGCTCTTCACCTCGGGCGCCTACCACTCGAACGAGATCGCCGTGGGCATGGTGACCGACGCGATCCAGGCCGATCCGGCGGCACGCCGCAGCTCGGGCGCATGGGACGCGGTCGACGCGGCCTACCAGGAGATTGGCCTCAAGCTCATCGCCCTGCCGACCCTGCCCAACGGCTACAACGTCTTCCTGCGTGACCCGATCGGCGAAAGCTGCGATTTCGCGGGCCTCAAGATCCGCGGCAGCGCGACCTATACCTCGCTGATCCAGTCGCTGGGCGGCCAGCCGGTGGTGCTGCCCCCGGCCGAGATCTATTCGGCGCTGGAAAAGGGCGTGGTGGACGGCGCGGCGTGGCCGGTGATCGGCGCGCTTGACTACGGCTGGTACGAGGTGGCGAAGTACTTCCTCCGCCCCGCCTTCGGCACCGCGACCTACATGATCCTGATGAACCTCGACACCTGGAACGGCCTTGACGAGGCCGAGCAGGCGCTGCTGCTTGAGCAGGGCGAGGCGCTCGAGGTGAGCTCCATCGACACGCTCGCCGACGTCGCCGCGGCCGAGCAGACGGCGCTCGAGGAGAAAGGCATGGAGGCCACCGAGATGTGCGGCGACGCGGCCGCGACCATGGAGCACGACTGGGCCGAGGGCGTCTGGGCGCTTGGCATAGAGAAGGGCGGCGCCACGGTCGAGGCCCTGAAGGCCAAGGTCGAGGAAGCGGGCATCAACTTCTGAACCGGATCCTCCGAAGGACCCATCGCCGCTTCCGGAGCTCTCCGGGGGCGGCCTTTCCCGCTTATGCGCGCCAATGACACGACCAACGACCCCGCAAAGGAGGCGCCCCAAGATGACGACTGAACCCCGAACGCCCGGACCCTCGGGGCCATGGCGCGCATTGGACCTGGTGGTCGGGCTGGGCGCCTGGGCCGGGGCGCTCTGCGTGGTGGGGATCCTTGCCAGCTACTCGATCGAGGTGTTCATGCGCTACCTGCTGAACGCCCCGACCGCCTGGGCAAGCGACTTCGTGAAATACTTCCTCTGCGGCGCCGTCTTCCTGGCCATGCCGCTGCTGACGCGCGAGAGCGCGCATGTCTCGGTCACCGTGTTCAAGGGCAAGCTGCCCGTGGGGATCGAGACCATGGCGGTGCGGCTCGGGTTGCTGATCTCGGCCGTGGTCTGCCTGCTGGTGGGCTGGCTGGCGCTGCAGCAGACGCTCTACAACTACGGGCGCGGCATCGACACCATGTCGCTGATCGCCATCCCCAAGTGGATCGTCGCGGCGCCCATCGCCTACGGCTTCCTGATGTCGGGGCTGGTGCTGCTGGCACAGTTCGTGCGGGCTGACCACAGGGTCGCGGAGGTGGCGCAATGATCACCGGGATCACCGCCGTCTTCGCGCTGACCGGCGCGCTGCTGCTGCTCTTCGGCACCGGGCTGCCGATCTTCGTCACCTTCCTGATCGTCAACGTCGGCGGCACCTTCCTGCTGCTCGGCGCCAACGGCTTCAAGCTGCTGGCAAACTCGATCTACGACACCGCCACCACCGGCTCGCTCACCGCGATCCCGCTGTTCATCCTGCTGGGAGAACTGCTGTTCCGGGGCCGGGCGTTGACCGTCATGTTCCGCTCCATCGAGGTGCTGGTGGGCCGGGTGCGCGGCCGCCAGTTCGTGCTGGCGGTGGTGCTCTCGACCGTCTTCGGCGCGCTCTCGGGCGCGGCCATGGGGGTGGCGGCGATGCTGGGCAAGACCCTGTTGCCGGGCATCAAGGAGCGCGGTGGTTCGTCGACGCTGGCCATGGGCGCCATCGTTTCGGGCGCGTCGCTGGCGCCGATCATCCCGCCGTCGCTGCTGGCGATCATTGTGGGCACGCTGGCGGGCGTTTCGATCGGCGACATGCTGGTGGGGGGCATCGTGCCGGGGCTGATGCTGGCGGTGCTCTTCGTCTCCTACATCCTGATCCGCATCCGGCTCGACCCGTCGCTCGACACCGACGCCGAGGACGTGCCGCCCG
This sequence comes from Salipiger sp., assembly GCF_059781815.1. Classification (NCBI taxonomy): domain Bacteria; kingdom Pseudomonadati; phylum Pseudomonadota; class Alphaproteobacteria; order Rhodobacterales; family Roseobacteraceae; genus Salipiger; species Salipiger sp. The sequence continues at coordinate 18,719 of NZ_JBYNAH010000013.1, forward strand.
AGCGCGGCCCCGGCGACGTGCTGAAGGCGCTGCTCTCGCTCGCGCCCTTCACCATCATCGTGGGCTCGATCATGGGCTTTATCATGGCGGGCATCGCCACGCCCTCCGAGGCGGCGGCGACCGGCGTGCTGGGCGCGCTGGTGACGACGATGATCTACGAGCAGCTGAGCTTCTCGGTGCTGAAGGAGTCGGTTCTTTCGGCTACCAAGGTCTCGGCGATGATTCTGCTGATCATGGCCTCCTCGAAGATGTTCAGCCAGCTGCTCGCGATGAGCGGCGGGATCTCGGCAATGACCTCGATGATCAGCGCCATGGACCTGCCGGGCTGGGCGATGCTGCTGGTGCTGATGGCCTTCCCCTTCATCATGTGCATGTTCATCGACCAGACCGCGCTGATGCTGATCGTGGTGCCGATCTATTCGCCCATCGTGGCGCATTACGGCTTCGATCCGCTGTGGTTCTGGCTGATCTTCCTCGTGAACATCACCGTCGGGGGCATCACGCCGCCCTTCGGCTACGTGCTCTTTGCGTTGCAGGGCTCGGCCCCGAACGAGCCGATGACCGCGATCTTCCGCTCGGCATGGCCCTTCGTATGGATCTTCATCCTCGGCATGGTGATCATGGCGGCCTTCCCGCCGCTGGTGACCTTCCTCCCGTCGCTGACCCGCTGAGGGTCGGCAGCGGGCATCCACGTCCCTGAAACGAAAAACGGCGCCTGGCGGGCGCCGTTTGCGTTTGTCGTGGGGGCGGCTCAGCGCGGCAGGGCGGGCGCCGAGGGTGCCGCGAGCCCCGCCATGTGGTCGAGCGCCGCGGCGCTGTCGATCACCGCGCCGTAGCGCATGGCGATGTCGAAGAGCGCCACCGCGTGGCTCGACTGGGCGCGGTCGAAGCAACCGTTCTCGATGGCGGCGACCTTGAAGCCATGGCTGTAGGCATCGACCGCGCTGGCCCGCACGCAACCCGAGGTGGTGGTCCCGGTCAGCAGCACGCTATCGCAACCAAGGCGGCGCAGGTGGGTGGCGGTGGGGGCCGAGAAGAAGGCCGAGGGTTTGCGCTTGTAGACCAGAAGGTCGCGCGCTTCGGGCGTCAGCGCCGAGACGATCTCGTTGGCGTCGCGGTCCTGCGACGTCGCGGGCACCTGCTCGCCGGTGCGCGAGTTCTTCCACGACCAGCTGCCCACGTCCCAGGCGTCGCCGCGGGCGCGGCCGGTGGTGTAGAGTACCGGGATCTCGCGGGCGCGGGCGGCGGTGCAGAGCTCGGCGATGCGGTCGACCGCATCCCAGCTCTCGGCCCCGCAGGAGTTCGGCCAGCGCTGGATGCTGTCGAGGATGTCCTCGCCGGGCTGGTCCCCGGCAAAGCCCCAGGACACGTCGATGACCAGAAGCGCGGGGCGCTGGCCAAGGCCCTCGGGCCCGGTGAGCCCGGTCGTGGCAAGGCGGTCGCGGTCGGCGGTGGACAGGTAGTCGTCCCAGATCATCGGGGGGTCTTCCCGCAGGCGGGCATGAGGTCGAGCCGCTTGTCGGCGCAGCCTTTCGGCAGGGCGAACATGTCGCTCGGCAGGGTGGCGACCCAGCCGGCGAGCTCGGCCGTGCTCAGCGGGTCGGCGTATTTCGCGTGCAGGTCGCAGAGCGCCATGGCGTGGCTGGCATCCCATGCGTCAAAGCAGGCATCCTCGGCGATGGCGACGCGCAGGTTGAGGCTGAAGGCGTCGATCACCGTGGCGCGCAGGGCCCCGGCAGTGGCGCCGCCCGCGATGACGATGCCGTCGGCGCCGAGCAGGTTCAGCAGGCTCATGAGGTCGCTGTCGAAGAAAGCCGATGGTGCCTGACGGCGGATCACGATGTCGGTGGGCGCGGGCAGCAGCGCCTCGGCGAACGAGGTCTCGGCCAGCGGATCGGCGCCCGCCGCGCGGCCGTCCTCCTGCGGGCGGTCCCATGCGTCGGGGCGGGTGGCGCCGGTGGCGTGGATCACCGGCAGGCCCTGTGCGCGGGCCGCCGTCACCAGAGGCTGCACCGCGTCGAGCGCCGCCTGAGCCGAGGGGATGGCGGCGAGGTTGCCGGTGTTGAAGCCCACGAGCAGCAGCGCGGGACGGGCGGGCAGGCTGCCGCGCACACCGTAGCCCGCGGCTGCAAAGACCTTGCGGTCGCGCTCGGTGATGAAGTCGTCCCAGATCTTGCCGGTCATTCGGAGCCTGCGGGGAAGAGGGTTGCGTAATGCTCGGCGACGCCGCCCGGCGTGGTGATCCAGATGTCGTCGCTGTGGTCCATGATATGCGCCAGCGCCCGGCGCAGGGCGCGCAGGCGGTAGGGGTGGCCGATCACGAAGGGGTGGAGCACGATGGTGTAGCAGAGCGGATACTTGGCGCTTTGCAGCAGCATCTCGTCGAACTGGTCGATCATCATGCGCTCGAAGCTCGCCGGGCCCTCCTGGCGGAAGGCCATGACCGGGCTGTCGTTGACCTCGATGGAATAGGGCACCGAGAGGATCGGCCGGGTGCGGGTGCGCATCCAGAACGGCTGGTCGTCCGCCGGCCAGTCGAGCACGTAGGAGAAGCCCACCTCGCGCAGCAGGTCGAGCGTGATGTCGGTCTGCGCCAGGTACGGCCCGAGCCAGCCCGCGGGGGCCTTGCCGGTGTAGGATTTGATCGCGTCGTAGGCTTCGCGGATCAGCGCCTCTTCCTCGGCAGGGGGCAAAACATCCTGCCGTTCGGCATTGCTGCGGCCATGGCCGATGAACTCGTCGCCGCGGGCGATCATGCGGTCGGCGATGGCCGGGCAGTGATCGAAGAGCAGCGAGTTGAAGTTGTGCGAGGCGGGCAGGCCCATTTCGTCGAGCAGGTCGAAGAGGTACCACTGGCCGACGCGGTTGCCGTAGTCGCGCCACGCGTAGTTGCGGGAGGTCTGCGGCGCGCCGACCTGGGCGCTGTCGCTGCCGAGCCCGTCGCGGAAGCTGAATACCTCGATGTTGTTGCAGATCGCCACCGACAGCCGCTTGCCCTCGGGCCAGGTGAAATCCGGGCGCTCGGGTAGGGGGCTGTAGTCATAGCGGTCGTGTGTCTTGAGGGTGATCAGGCTCATACGGCGGCCTCCTTCACGCGGGCGCGGATGGCGGGTGCGGCGGCCAGCGCGGCGCTGACGATATTGCGGTAGCCGGTGCAGCGGCAGAGGTTCGACGAGAGCACCTCGGTGAGGTCCTCGTCGCTCATGTCGGGGTCCTTCTCGAGCGCGCCGGTGATCAGCATGAGGAAGCCCGGGGTGCAGAAACCGCATTGCAGCGCGTGGTTGTCGATGAAGGCCTGCTGCAGCTCGGACAGCCCGCCCTCGGGTGCGAGCCCCTCGACGGTGCGCACCTCGGCGCCCTCGGTCTGCACGGCGAACATCAGGCACGAGCGCACCGGGACGCCGTTGACCATGACGGTGCAGGCGCCGCAGACGCCGTGCTCGCAGCCGACGTGGGTGCCGGTCAGGCGGCAATCCTCGCGCAGGGCATCTGCAAGGGTCTTGCGCGGCACGCAGGAGATCGTGCGCTCGGTACCGTTCACGGTCAGGGTGATGTCGGTCTTGTCTGACATATCGGGGTCCTCAGGCGGTTTCGGCCGGCGCGGGCACGCGGCTGCGGGCGGCCTCGAGCGCGCGGGTGATCACGGTGCCGGTCAGGTCGCGGCGGTACCCGGCAGAGGTCGTGGCGTCCTCCATCGGGTCGACGGCCTGCATCGCGGCGGAGGCGGCGGCACCGATGCTGGCCGCGTCGATAGGCTGGCCAACGAGCGCGTCCTCGGCCTCGGGGATGCGGCGGGGATGGTCCTCGATGCCGCCGAGGCCGACGCGGGCGGCGGTGACGGTGTCGCCATCCATCTCGAGCACGCAGAGCGCCATGCCGAGCGCGAAGTCGCCGGCGCGGCGGTTGAACTCGTAGAAGCCCCAGAGTGTGCCCTCGGGCAGCAGCGGCAGGTGCACCTCGGTCAGGATCTCGTCGGGCTCGCGGGTGGTGCTCATTGGCCCGTCGCTCCAGTCGGGCGCGGCGACCTCGCGCGGGCCGACCGCCGAGAGCAGGTGGATGGTGCCGTCCAGCGTCACCGTCACTAGGCACCATTCCGACGAGGGGTCGGCGTGGCTGAGCGAGCCGCCGAAGGTGCCGCGTTGGCGGATCGGGTAGTGGGCGATGTGCTCGGCCACCCCGTGCAGAAGCGCGCCGAGCGGCGCGGGCGCGGCATCGGCGTCATGGAAGGTGGCGTGGCGGGTGAGGGTCGGGATGACGAAGCTCTCGCCCTCGACCCGCGGCGTGCCGAGCCCGTCCAGCGCGTTCAGGTCGATGAGCTCGGTCGCGTAGGCGACCCGGAGCGCCATCATGGGAACGAGGCTCTGGCCGCCGGCGATGACCAGCGCGCCCTCGTCGGCGCCGTCGCGCAGGCGCTGCGCGGCATCCTCGAGGCTCGTCGGTCGGTAATAGGTGAACGGCGCGGGTTTCATCACTGCGCTCCTTCTTGATGGGTTGTGTCGCCGGGAAGGCGGGCGGTCCAGTGGTCCCAGCCGCGCCGGACCGCCGCGGGGGCGGGGGTTCCGGCAAGGGCGATCTCGCCCTCGGAGAGCGGGGTCACCGGGCCAAGGGTCAGGGCCGCGGTCAGTGTCTCGGCCTCGCGGCAGGCGTGGATGCAGCGGAACACCACGTCCTCGGGCCCCGTGCCTGTCACCAGCACGCCGTGGCCGCGCATCAGCACGATGCGGCCCGGGGTGAGGGCGGCGGCGAGGTCGGTCGCCTGCGCCATGCTGGTCACCAGCATGTTGGTGTCGCCGAAGGTCTTGCGGCTGTCCCAGAGCGGCACCTCCGCACCCATCCACGCACCGGTCTGGCTGAGCCCCACCAGCGGGCGGCCACCCATGCAAAAGGGCATGAGCGCTGCCGCGTGGTGGTGGACGCTGGCCTGTGCAGAGGCATCGGCGCGGAACACCGCGGCGTGGATGAAGCGCTCGGAGAAGAGCGCGGCATCGGTGGGCTCGAGCGGCGCGCCGTCGAGGTCGAAGGGCAGGAGGTCGCCGGCGGTCAGCCGTGCGGGCGCCCCGGCGCGGGCGAGCCAGAACACGCCCGGGTCCGAGGGATCGCGCAGAGCGACATGGCCGAAGACATCCATGACGCCCTCGTGCACGAGGATGCGCGTGGCGGTGACAAGCTGCTCGAGCAGCGCCTGCGGACGGGGGATGGTCATGTCGTCTCTCCTTTCGCGGCCTTCGCCGCGCGGATGGCGGCGTGCAGGGCCTGCGGCGTCAGCGGGGCCTCGGCGATCTCGACGCCGAGATCCTCGAGCGCGTGTTCCACCGCCGAGGCGATGGCGGCGGCGGTGGGGATCACGCCGCTTTCGCCCACGCCCTTCACGCCGAGCGCGTTCTGCGGGCTGAGGCTTTCGCTGTGGGCGATCTCGACCACCGGCATCTCGGCGCTGCTGACCAGAAGGTAATCGGCAAGACTGCCGGTCAGGGGCTGGGCCTCGTCGTCGAAGCTCATCTTCTCATAGAGCGCATTGCCGAGCCCGTGGGCAAGGCCGCCCATGATCTGGCCGTCGACCATCTGCGGGTTGACCATGCGGCCGCAGTCATGGGCGAGGAAGAGCTTCGCCACCCGCACCGCGCCGGTGGCCTCGTCGACCTCGACCTCGGCGGCGAGCGCGCCGTTGGCGAAGGCCATGCCCTCGACCAGCACGCGTTCGGTGGCCTGCAGGCCGGGGGACTCGATGCCGGGCAGCCGGTAGCCGGGCAGGCCCTCGGAGGCGGTGGCGATTTCGGCAAGCGACAGCCTCTGGCCGCTGTTGCTGCCCTTCACGATCACCCGGTCGGCCTCGATGTCGAGCGCGTTCTCGGGCAGGCCGAGCAGGTATGACGCGACCTGAAGCACCTTGCCGCGCACGACCCGTGCCGCGGCATCGGCAGAGGCGCCGGCAACCACGGTCTGGCGGCTGTTGAAGCCGCCGAAGCCGTAGGGCTCGCGCGTGTCGGCCAGCGTGAGGTCGATGGTCGCGGGATCGCGCCCGAGGTGGTCGGCTACGATCTGGGCCAGCGCCGTGCCGACGCCCTGTCCCATGGCGGCGGCGCCGGTGTTGACCTTGACGCGGCCGTCGCGGGCGACGCGCACGCTCACCGTTTCATACGGTCCGCGGCCGGTGCCCTCGACGTAGTTTGCCAGACCGATCCCAAGCCGCTTGCCGCGGTTACGGGCCTCGGCGCGGCGGGTCTCGAAGCCGTCCCAGCCGATGCCCTCGAGAGCCTTGCGCTGGGTCTCGCCGTAGTCGCCGCTGTCGAGCACGACGGGCTCGCCCGAGCGCAGCTTGAGCGGGCGCAGGCAGGGCATCCGGTCCGGCGTCACGAGGTTGCGGCGGCGGATCTCGGCGCGGTCGAGCTTGCAGGCTCGGGCGCCGGCGTCGAGCAGGCGCTCCATCACGTAGGTCGCCTGCGGCTGGCCGGCACCGCGCACCGGGGTGACCGGGGTCTTGTTGGTGACGGTGACCACGATGTTCAGGTCATAGGCGGGCACGTCGTACATCAGCGGCAGCATCATGCCGGAGGCATAGGGCACGTTGAGCCCGCGCGCGGTCCACGCGCCGTGGTCATGCAGCAGCGTGCCGCGCAGGCCGAGGATGCGGCCACCCTCATCGAAGGCCATCTCGACAGTCCAGAGCTGCTCGCGTTCCTGGCAGGCCGCGAGGAAATGCTCGCGCCGGTCTTCGACCCAGCGCACCGGGCGCCCGAGCGCCTGCGCGGCGGCGGCGACGGCGATTTCCTCGGAGTAGGTGACGAGCTTGGGGCCGAAGCCGCCGCCGAGGTCGGGGGCGGTGACGTCGACATCGCCCTCGTCGCGGGCGAGCAGCGTGCAGATGTGGCGCTTGAGCGCGTGCGGGGTCTGGGTCGAGGACCAGACCGAGAGCCTGCCGGTCATCGAGTCGGGCGCCGCCAGCACGCCGCGCCCCTCCATGGAATGCGCGCCGCCCCGGTCGATACGGAACCGGCGCGAGACCACATGCGCGGCGCCGTCGAAGGCGGCGGCTATGTCGCCGTAGTCGAAGCCGAAGCTGGCAAGCCGGTTGTGCGGCAGGTGGGCGTGGGCCCTGGGCGCGTCGTCCCGCGCGGCGCTTTCGAGGTCGGCCACCGGGTCGAGCGGGTCGAGATCGAGGTCGATGGCCTCGGCGGCGTCCTCGGCCTCGGCGCGGGTCGCGGCCACGACCATGGCGAGCGCCTCGCCCACGTAGACGGCCTCGGCCTCGGGCAGGATCGGACGGTCGAGCGAGAAGGCAATGGAGGAAGACGGCAGGCCGGTCGCCAGCCTCTGTCCGCCGGGGAGCAGGGCGGCGAGCTCCTTCGCGGTGTAGACGGCGACGACCCCGGGCATCGCGCGGATGTCGTCGAGATCGGCCCCGCCGATGGTCGCATGGGCATAGGGGCAGCGCAGGAAGGCGGCGTGCAGGCCGCCGGGGCTTGCGATGTCGTCGAGATAGCGCCCCTTGCCCGAGACCAGCGCGCGGTCCTCGCGCCGGGGGACCGAGCGGCCGACGAGCGTGCTGTCGTCGGCGGTCATTCCGAACCCTCCGCCCGCGCCGCGTCGTATTCGGCGATGCGCGCCTTGAGGTATTGCAGCGTCACCGGCAGGCGGGTGACGAGGCCGGGCCGTTGCAGAGCGTCGTCGATGGCCGAGGCGATGGCGGCACCGGATCCGGTCACGCCGGCCTCGCCCGAGCCCTTGACCCCGAGCGGGTTCAGCGGCGAGGGCGCGTCCTGCAGGATCTGCACCTGGCAATCGGGCATCTCGGCCGAGGTCGGCATCAGGTAGTCGGCGAAGGTGACAGACAGCGGCTGGCCCTGCTCGTCGAAGCGGAACTCCTCCAGCAGCGCGCCGCCGAGCCCTTGCGCAAGACCGCCGACGATTTGCCCCTCGATCATCGCGGGGTTCACGGCACGACCGACGTCGTAGCTGATCCAGTAGCGCTCGAGCCTGGTGCGGCCGGTCTCGCGGTCCACGACGGCCAGCGCGATGTGGGCGCCGTAGGGATAGTTCATGTGCTTGTTGTGGTACCACGCCTCGGCGGCGAGGCCGGGCTCGCGGTCGCCACGCTTCGGGGACACGGGGTCGAGCGCGGCTGCGATCTCGGCCAGCGTGAGGCTGGTGCCGGAGCTGCGGCAGGTGGCGACGCCGCCGTCGATCTCGATGCCCTCGGGGGGGCAGTCGAGCAGGGCGGCGGCCATCTCGCGGGCCTTTTCGCGCACGATCTCGGCGGCGCGGCGGGTGGCCTCGCCGGTCATCACCGTGACGCGGCTGGCGTGGGCCCCCCAGCCGTGCGAGATGCGGTCGGTGTCGCCGTGGATCACCCGACAGGCCTGATAGTCCGCGCCCAGTGTGTCGGCGGCGATCTGGGCGATGGCGGTCTCCATGCCCTGGCCCAGCGAGGCGGCGCCGGTCACGATCTCGATGCTGCCATCGGGCTGCACGGTCAGGCGCACCAGCTCCGAAGGCCCGAGGCCGCTCTTCTCGACGAAATAGGCAAGGCCCACGCCGACGCATTCGCCCTTGGCGCGCCGCTCGGCGGCCTCTCCGCGCAGCGCGTCGAGCCCGCAGAAGGCCTCGGCCTTGCCGAGCAGCCCGACATAATCGCCGCTGTCGAGGATCACGTCCGATTCAAGCGCCGTCATCTGGCGGTCGAAGGGCATCTCTTCGGAGGCGATGAAGTTGCGGCGGCGCAGCTCGAGCGCGTCGATGCCGGTCTTCGCGGCAATTGCGTCGATCAGGCGCTCGCGCACGAAGGTGCTCTCGAAACGCGAGGGCGCGCGGTAGGTGGCGGCGGGGGTCTTGGCGGTCAGCCGGTAGTGGGCGCGGGCGGCATAGGCGGGCACGCGGTAGGGCCCGAGCAGCAGACCGATGGACATATCGGCGACCCGGGCGCCATGGGTGCGCACATAGGCGCCCTGATCGTGGTGCAGGGTCTCGTCGATGGCCAGAAGCCGGCCCTCGGCATCGACCGCGGCGCGGATCAGGTGCTGCTGCTCGCGCGACTGGTTGGCGGCCATCATGTGCTCGCGCCGGTCTTCGATCCACTTCACCGGACGCTCGAGGCGCATGGCGGCGAGACAGACTAGGATGTCCTCGGGGTAGAGCTCGCCCCGGATCCCGAAGCCGCCGCCGACGTGCGGTTCGTGCAGTGCGACCTGGCTCGGCGAGAGGCCGAACATCTCGGCCAGACGGTCACGGTTCCAGTGCGGGCGCTTGGTGGCGCCCCAGAGGTCGAGCCGCTCGCGCCCCTTGTCCCACGCCGCCAGCGCGCCGCGGGTTTCCATCGGAATCCCCGAGTGCCGGCCGATGGCAAGGTCGAGCTCGACCACATGCGCGGCCTCCGCAAAGGCGGCCTCGGTGTCGCCGTAGCCCTTGGTCAGGGTCAGCGGCGCGGTGCTGATGCCGGGGGCGAATTCGCCCGGCTCGGCGCGGGCGTCGAGGATCGGATCCACGTCCTCGTCGATGTCGGCGAAGACCGTCTCGGCTGCGTCCTCGGCGAGGTAGGGATCCTCGGCGAAGACGATGGCCACGGGCTCGCCCACGTAGCGCACCCGGCCCTTGGCAAGGCAGGGCTGGGTGTAGGGCCCGAGCCCCTCGATCTTGGTGGCCCGGAACGGTATGTCGGGCAGGTCGCCTAGGTCTTCGGAGGTCCAGACCGCGACCACCCCTGGCATCCCGAGCGCCTCGGAGATGTCGATGCCGGTGATGCGTCCCGTGGCATGGGCCGAGCGCACGACGCGGGCCCAGAGTTGGTGGGGCAGGTCCATGTCGCCCACGAAGCGCCCGGTGCCGCTGACCAGCGGCCGGTCCTCGAGGCGGGTGACGGCCCGGCCGATATAAGCCGATTTCCTCGGCGGTTTGTTGTGGTCTTGCGGCAGCGGGGGGGGGGGCTGGTCTTGCACGTTCAGTGGTCTTTGCGAAGTTCCGTGAGGGGCGCGCGGCTGCTGCGGAGCGTCCACAGCCCGAAGGCCATGAGGACGGCGCCCACAGCCAGCGCGATGAGGTTGGGCGAGATCATGAGCAGGGCCCCGATGGCGAGCGCCAGCCGGGTGGGGACCACGAGCGCGCCGCGCCAGTAGCCCTCTGAGGCGATGGCAATGGCCAGCACGACGACCAGCACGCGGAGCGCATCGAAGGCGATTGTCGGGATGCTGCCCTGCAACAGAATGCCGGGCGCGTACATGAAGGTGAAGGGCAGAACGAAGGCGGCGACGGCCAGCTTGCAGGCCATGCCGGCGATCGAGATCGGGTTGGCGTCGGCGATCGCGGCGGCGGCATAGGCGGCCACGGCGACAGGTGGCGTCATCGCCGAGAGCACCGCGAAGTAGAGCAGGAACATGTGCGCCTGCAGCAGCGAGTAGCCGTAATCCCCGACCAGCGTCGGCGCCACGAGGGCGGCGGCCAGCGCGTAGGCGGCGGGGGTGGGCATGCCCATGCCCAGCAGGATGGTCATGGCGGCGGCGATGACCAGCGTCAGCAGGTCGTTCGAGCCCGCGATCAGCACCAGCAGCTCGGACACCTTGCCCGCAAGCCCGGTCATGGTGATGCCGCCGATGACCATCCCCGCGGCGGCACAGGCGCCGGTCACCGCGACCATGCTCATGGTGGTCTGCGCGATGCCCTCGTAGAGCGCCTTCAGCGAGAAGCTCTTCCAGCGAAAGATCCAGGTGCCGAGCAGCGCGATGGTGCCGTAGAGCGCCACGTAGGTCGGGCTGAAGTGCATCACCAGCGAGCCGGTCAGCACCACCAGCGGCACGATGAAGGGCCAGCCGTCGCGCAGCACCTGCCGCGCCTTCGGCAGCTCGTCGGGGTCGAGGTTGCCGGCGCCGAGACGGCGCGAGCGCAGGTCGACCTGCAGGAAAACAGAGACGTAGTAGAGGATCGCCGAGATCAGCGCCGCGAACACGATCTCGAGATAGGAGATGCCGGTGAACTCGGCCATGATAAAGACCGCAGCCCCCATGACGGGCGGCAGGATCGAGCCGCCGGTCGAGGCCGCGACCTCGATGGCGCCCGCGAGGCGCGGCGAGTAGCCGAGCTTCTGCATCACGGGGATGGTGACCGAGCCGGTGGTGACCACGTCGGCGGTCGGGCTGCCCGAGAGCATGCCGAAGAGCCCCGAGGACATCACGGCGACCTTGGCGGGCCCGCCGTTGTATTTCCCGGTGAGCGCCGCTGCGAGACCGAAGAAGAACTTTCCGCCGCCGGCCTTTTCCAGCAGCGTGCCGAAGAGCACGAAGAGGAAGGCGTAAGTGGCGGTCACCTGCACCGGGGCGCCGAAGACGCCGTCGGTGGTGAAGACGGTGATGTCCAGGAAATGCGCGAAGCTGATGTAGCCGTGGCGCAGCGGGCCCTCGAAATTGTGGCCCCAGAGGTTGTAGGCCATGAAGACCAGAACGAGCCCGGTCAGCCCCATGCCGACGGTGCGCCGCGCGGCCTCGAGCGAGAGCAGCAGGATGCCGTAGCCGAAGATCCAGTAGGCGGGGGTCAGCGGATCGAAGAGCGTGATGCGCTCGGCGATGGCCTGCATCTCGATGCTGAAGAACACGAGACAGGCAAGGCTGAGGCCGGAGAGGATGAAATCGGGGATGCTGGGCCGGTCGGTGCGGGCACCGGGCGTGGCGCCCACCAGCAGGAACAGCAGCGTCAGCATCATTGACAGGAAGATGATGGTGCGCGCCAGCACGTCCCAGGTGGACATGGTGGCGGCGTAGACGGTGAACAGCGCGGTCAGGACCGCAAAGCCCTTGATCGCGTGGCCGAGCGGCCCGTCGAGCCGCCGGCGCGGGCCGGTGCCGAGTGCGGCGCCCGCGAGGCGCTGCGCGAAGGAGGGAGAGGGGGGCTGGGTCATGCGGTCGCCTTGCATCCGGAAGAGGTCGGCGGGGCCGGTGGACGGCCCCGCGCGTGCCTTACATCAGGCCTGCTTCTTCATAGGCGCGGATGGCGCCCGGGTGGAACGGTACGACGGCCTGGTCCTTCATGCCTTCCGGCGTGAAGCGCGACATGGCGGCAGAGACGGCGGCCATGGCGTCGGGATGGTCGAGCATCGCCTTGGTGACGGTGTAGGCGGTCTCTTCGTCGAGCTCCTCTGTGGCGAAGAGGATGATCGAGGTGGTCACCGTCTTCACGTCGCCGCCCTCGCCGGGGTTGGCGTCGGCCGCGATGGTCCAGGGTTTCAGCGAGAACTTCTCGATCACCGCCTCGGCCGCGTCATCGGGCACCGAGAGCAGCTTGAGCGGCGTCGCCTCGGACATCTGGGTGAGCGAGCTGTGGCCCTCGAAGAGCGTGTTGGCCAGCAGGTCGACGCGGCCGTCGCGCATCAGCGTGGTCTGCTCGCCCGAGGCCTGGAACTGCACCGAGCCGCCCCAGTCCTCGATGTCGTCGAGGCTGGCGCCGAGTGCGGCCAGCGTCTCTTCGGTGATGGCCGAGGTCAGCAGGCCCTTGCGGTTGAAGACCAGGCGGACCGGCGGCTTCTTCTCTGCCAGGTCGGCGAGGCTTTCCAGCCCGTATTCCTCGGCGAAGTCGGCGCGGGCGATCCACCAGACCGGCGCCCAGTCATAGAGCACGGCAAGCGCGGTCAGGCCCTCGACGGGCTCCTTGAAGGGCTCGGTGCCGGCCTTGGCGAAGGCGAGGTCGCCGTCGTTGGCCATGCCGAGCGCGCAGGCGCCGTTCTGCACCTGCACCACGTTGGCGAGGCCGCCCGAGGAGGTCTGGTAGGTGATCGTCGAGCCCGGCGCCTCGGCCTTGACCGCCGCATCGAGACCGGTGCCGACCAGCGACCACAGGCCGCCCGGGCTGGCGCCGCAGACCGACTCGTTAATGGTCTGGGCCTGGACGGGAAGCGCCAGCCCGAAAGCGAGGCCGGCGGCCGCCGAAATCTTGAGAATGTTCATGGTCCTACCCTGTTCGGTTTTGTTGAACGTGACCGGGGCGTTGACGCTGCCGGTCCCGGACGTTGGTTCCGTCCTGGGTCAAGCGTGACCTAAAAATGAAGCTAACCGCAAGCTCAATTCCAAAAATGGAACAAAATTCAAAATGAGAATGGCCGTGGGTCGCACCCCCTGCCTGTTTTGGCAGCGGGTGCGCGGGTCTGGGTTGATTTGATGGTAATTATTGCCCGCCTGGGATGATTCCGTTCTCACGATCGACGGTTTCAAGCAGTTTGCGCAGGTAATCGGCGGCCTCGCGGCCCTTCAGCGACTCGCGCCACATCTGGTCGATGGTGCGCTCGTGCAGCGCGATGGCCTCGTCGGTGTTGGTGATCATCGCCACGCCAAGCCGCACGTTGGGCTGCTCGCCAAGGCGGAAGGGGCTGATCGACAGGGTCTTCACGTCGCCCTTGCGGAAGATCTGGAAGGCGCTGTGGGGCAGGGTGCCGGTGATAAGCCCGACCTGAACGCCGATGGGCTCGCCCTCGATCAGGTCGATGAAATGCTGCACCTCGCGGCGGGCGCGGGCGCGGCGTTCGCTCAGGTCGTCCGGCGGCAGGAAGGGCTGGCCGACAAAGCCGGACCGCAGCAGGCGCACGATGTCATGGGCGGACATCAGGTTGACGATGGTGGGCCGCCGCGACAGGTAATTCGCCTTGCGTTCCTTGAGGATCTCGATGATCCGGTCAATGTCCGCAAGCGTCTGGTCGCGGTGATCGGCGCTTTCCGGCACGCTTTCCTTGAGCAGCCGTTCCAGCGATTCATGGAAGTCGTCCGAGGCCAGAAGGTAAGAGATCGGACCGGCCAGCACGATGATCTGGTTGGCCTCGGTCTCGAGCTGGCGCAGGCGCTCGAAATAGGTGACGGCCGACGAGATGTATTCGATCTCGACCCCCAGCAGCGTGGGCAGAGACACGTTCAGCAGTTCCGCCAGCCCGATCAGTGTCTCGATCTTGACCACTTCGCCCTTTTCGAAACGGTAGACCGCGGTGCGCGAGATTCCGATGCGATTGGCGACCTCTTCTGCGCTCATCCCAGAGCCAAGCCGAAACGCCCGCAGCCTCTGGCCGATTTCATCGTATCGCAGCGTCATCTGGTCCCTCACTCCGGTTTTGGAGACGGAACCACCGTTTCCGCGCAGGGGCAACGAAAAAGCCCCTGTTCTGCGACTCCCTTGCCGTTCTGTCAAAAAAGTGGGATTTTGCACACAAACGGTATGGAGGTCTTCATGGACTGGCTCAACAGCTCGATCGCGTCTCTGCGCAAGGCTCTGGACGCGGGGCAGGTGACGCCGGCGGCGCTGGTCGAGGCGCATCTTGCGCGCATCGTCGAGCGCGATGGCGAGATCGGGGCCTATGTCCATGTGGATGCGGACGGCGCCCGCGCCGCGGCGGCGACGCCGGTGGCGGGGCTGCTGAGCGGCATTCCTTTCGGGGTGAAGGACGTGCTCGACGTGGCGGGGATGCCCTGCGAACAGGGCAGCGTTATCTACGGGGGCAACGTGCCGCCCTTCGACGCGGGCAGCGTGGCGATGCTGAAGCAGCAGGGCGCCATCGTGCTGGGCAAGACCGCGACGGCGGAATTCGCCGGCACCGCGCCCGCAGCGACGGTCAACCCGCTGGATCCGGCGCGCACGCCGGGCGGCTCTTCGAGCGGTTCGGGCGCTGCGGTGGCCGCGGGCATGGCGGTCTTCGCGCTTGGCACCCAGACCGGCGGATCGGTGCTGCGCCCGGCGGCCTTCTGCGGCGTCGCGGGGTTCAAGCCGACCTTTGGCGCCTGGCCGGTGTCGGGGATGCTGTCCGCCGCGCAGTCCTTTGACACGGTGGGCGCCATCGCCCGCAGCGCCGAGGACCTGGCCTGGGTCCATGCGGCGATGATGCGGCTTTCCGCGCCCGGTGCCACCGGCGATCTGCCGGTGATCGGGCTCTGCCGCACCCATCTTTGGGGCACCGTGTCCGAGCTCAGCGCGGGCGCGGTCGAGGCGGCGCGGGCGGCATTCTCGCGAGCGGGGGCGCGGGTCGTCGACCTGCCGTTGGCGCCGGGATTTGCCGAGCTGACGCAGTACCGCGCCATCGTAAATGCCTTTGAGCGCTGCGGAAACACCGCCTGCTTCGCGGCAGAGCTCGACCGGATCCGCCCCGAATCGCGCGATGTCTTCACCCGCGGCGAAAGCATCGACGGCGAGACCTACCTCGCCTCGCGCCGGGCGCTGGATGTCGCGCGCGCCTCGGTTGACACGCTTTTCGGCGAGGCGGGCGTGCTGCTGACGGCGACGGTGCCGGACGTGGCGCCGCCTGGGCTGGAAAAGACCGGCGATCCGCGCCTGCAGGAGCTCTGGAGCACGCTGCGCTGCCCCTCGGTCGCGGTGCCCTTCGGTCGTGCACCCTCGGGGATGCCGCTCTCGGTGCAGCTGGTGGCGCGCGCCACCGAGGACGCGCTCCTGCTCGATGTCGCGCGGCAGCTTGAGGCGCTGCGCGAGGGCTGATCAGCCCTCGGCGGTCTCGAAGCGCGCGGCGAAATTGTCGAAGAACTGCGCCGAGAGCTTGCGCGAGGTCGAGGCGATGAGCCGCGAGCCCAGCTGCGCCAGCTTGCCGCCGAGCTTCACCTCGACCTCGTAGCGCAGCAGCGTGCCCTCGGGGTGGTCGTCAAGGAAGATGCGGGCGTGACCCTTGGCAAAGCCCGCGACGCCGCCCTTGCCCTCGCCGCTCAGCACGAAGCTTTCGGGCGGTTGCTCTTCGCTCATGGTGACGGTGCCTTTGAAGGTGGCCTTCACCGGGCCGATCTTGGTGGTGACGCTGGCGTGGAAGGTTTCGGCGCCCTCGGCCTCGAGCTCGGTGCAGCCGGGGATGCAGTCGCGCAGCACCTCGGCGTCATGGAGCGCGGCCCAGACCTCGGAGCGCGGGGCGGGTAGGGTGTATTCTTCGGAAAGCTGCATGATTGGGCACCTCGACTGTTTCAATTTTGGTTCGTGACCTCTTAGTTATTTTATTATTGAAACCCAGAAAAGAGTAGAATACCAAAAATGGAACAGTCGGGCGCCCTCCGAGACGCGCCGCGCCAATGAAAAAGACGCTGCATGGCCTGTCGCGATGCGCACAGGACTATGGATAGAGAGGACCAGATGACCCGGGCTTTCCAGAATATGCTGACGCGGGTGACCCCCGAGATGGTCGCCACCTTCACCGAGGCCGGGTTCTGGTCGGACGACACCATCTATGACTGCGCCCGCGCTTCGGCCGCGCGCGCCCCGGCGCAGGTCGCGATCCGCGACGCCGGGCTGGCGCTGGCCTATGGCGATCTGGTGACGCTGGCCGACGGCTTTGCCGGGCGGCTGGTGGAGGCGGGGCTGCGTCCGGGCGACCGGGTCGCCGCGTGGATGTCGAGCCGCTGCGAACTGGCGGTGCTGCTGCTGGCCTGCGCGCGCGAAGGCTTCGTGCTCTGTCCGTCGCTGCACCGCAATCACACTGTGGGCGAGATCACTGGGCTGGTGAAGCGGATGCGCGCCAAGGCGCTGGTCGCCGAGACCGGTTTCGGCGCCGATGCCGACCGGTCGGACATCACCAGGACCGCCGCCGAGGTCACCGACCTCAGGCTGACCGTCTCGCTCGAGGCGCCCAAAGCGCGCAGCGTCGCGGATCTCTCGGCTGCGCTTGGCACCGGCGAGGCCGGGCCCTCCGAGCGCAACGGTTGCGACATCGTCTACCTCGCCTTCACCTCTGGCACGACGGGCGAGCCCAAGGGCGTGATGCACTCGTCGAACACGCTGCTCGCCAACGCCCGCGCCATCGCCGGCGACTGGAACATCGGGCCGCAGACGGTGACCTACACCATGGGGCCGCTCAGCCATAATCTCGGCTTCGGCGCGCTGATCCTGACTCTGTTGGCCGGGGGCGAGCTGATCGTGCACGACATGCCGCGCGGCCAGAGCCTGCTCGAGAGGCTGGAAGAGGTTGGCGCGACCTTCCTCTTCGGGGTGCCCGCCCACGCCATGGACCTGCTGACCGAGCTCGACGCCGCCGCCGAGGCGGGCGGGACGCCGCTGGCGGGGCTGCAGGGCTTCCGCATCTCCGGTGCTGCGGCGCCGTCCTGGGTTGTCGAGCGGCTTTCGGCCCATGGCATCAAGGCGCAAAGCGGCTACGGCATGACCGAGGCCTGTTCGCACCACTACACGCTGCCCGACGATCCGGCCGAGCGCATCACCGGCACCAGCGGCCGGGCCTGCCCGGGCTACGAGGTGAAGATCTTCGACCCCGCCGACCCCGACCGCCCGCTCTCCACCGGCGAGGTCGGCCACATCGGCGGGCGCGGCGCGAGCCTGATGATGGGCTATTACGACGATCAGGCAGCGACCGAGAAGGCCTTTAACAAGGATGGCTGGTTCATGACCGGCGACCTCGGGCGCATGGACGAGCATGGCTACCTGACCCTCACCGGACGCCTCAAGGAGATCATCATCCGGGGCGGCCACAACATCCACCCCGCCCGCATTGAGGCACTGGCCAGCCGACATCCGGACGTGGCGCGCGCCGCCGCGGTGGGCGTGAAGGACGAGCGTCTGGGCGAGAAGGTCTGCCTTGTGGTGATGCCGCGCAACGGCGCGGGGGTCGACCCGCAGGACGTGCTGCGCCACCTCGACGAAACCGGCCTGTCGAAATACGACATGCCGGAATACTTCCTGCAGGTGGACGAGATCCCGCTCTCGGCCTCGGGCAAGATGCTCAAGCGCGCGCTGCTGCCCGACATCGATTCCGGCAAGCTGGTGCCGAAGCCGATCCGGTTCGAGGCGCCCGCCTGATGGCCGATTATCTCGCCCGGCTCGGGGAAGAGATGCGCCGCCCGCCGCTGCACGGCTGGCTGCGCCCGCAGGCGATGCGCGCCGACGGCTCCGAGGTCGAGGTGCGCCTGCCGTTCCGGCCCGAGTTCGCGGGCGGCACCGATCCGGTCTTCATCCACGGCGGCATCGTCGCGGCGCTCTGCGACCTGACCGCCCACGCGGCGGCGGCCTGCGCTGCGGGAACGCCCGTGCCCACGGTGACGCTGGGGGTCGACTACCTGCGCGCCGCGCCGGGCGTTGATCTGCGCGCCGTTGGCATCCTGCGCAAGCTGGGCCGGACTCTCGCGCGCGTGGATGTCGAGATCTTCGCCGGGGACAAGCTTGTCGCGCTGTCCCGCAACACCTTTGCCATTCCCGAGGAGAGACCATGAAAGCGGTCGTGATCGAAGACTTCGGAGCGCCCTCGCAGGCCACCATCCAGGATCTGCCCATGCCCGAACCGGGCGCGGGCCAACTTCTCATCGCGGTCGAGGCGGCGCCGGTCAATTTCGTCGACAGCCTCGTCTTCACCGGCAAATACCAGTTCCTGCCCGAGCGGCCCTTCACCCCGGGCAAGGGCCCCGCGGGCAGGATCCTTGCCATCGGCGAAGGGGTCGAGGGCTTCGAGGTCGGGGAGCGCGTGCTCGCCATGGCCGAGCACGGCGGCTACGCCGAGGCGGCGCTGGTGCCCGCCAAGGATGCCTACGTGCTGCCCGGGAATGTCAGCAGCGAGGACGCCGGGGTCCTGTCGCTCGCCTTCGACACCGCGTGGACGGCGCTCTTTGAGCAGGGCCGGATGCAGCCCGGC
>NZ_JBYNAH010000306.1:0-4485 GCF_059781815.1 Salipiger sp.
TCGAGCGGGGTCTCGGAGAGCCCGTCGACCATGCCGAGCGACAGCGCCTCTTCGGCGCCGATGCGCGCGCCGGTGGAGACCAGCGGCACGGCCGCCTCGAGCCCGATGAGGCGGGGCAGGCGCTGGGTGCCGCCCGAGCCGGGCACGATGCCGAGCGTGACCTCGGGAAGCCCCATGAGTGCGCCGGGAGCGGCGAGTCTCACGCGGCAGGCCAGCGCGATCTCGAGCCCGCCGCCAAGCGCCGTGCCGTTGATCGCGGCGACCGACGGCAGCGCCTGCAGGCGGAGCAGCACCTCGGGGAGCTGGGGATCGAGCGCCGGGCCGTCGAACTCGCGCACGTCCGCCCCGGCGACGAAGGCCCGGCCCGCGCCGGTGACGATCACCCGGTCGATGGCGCCGGTCTCGAGATGCGCCTCGGCCTCGGCGCAGGCGGCCAGCAGGCCCGCACGCACCGCCTGACCGATGACGTTGAGCGGCGGGTTGTCGATGGTGACCAGCAGGGCGCGGCCGCGCAGCTCGGTGCGGACGGGAGAGGCGGTGAGCGTGGCGGACATGGCGGGCTCCTTCGGTGCCTTTGATCTTGCGGCGCGGGCCGGCTGGCTGCGCGTGTTGCGCTTCGTTCTACATGGAGAATGATATTCTTCCAAAAGAATTATCGTATCCGGCGGCGCGCAGCCGAAAGCGGCGGTGGACGGCGGCGCGGAGGCCGGGCATTGTCGCGGCCACAGGCTGCGCAGGGGAGGGCAGGGCCATGAGCGAGAACGTCGATGTCGCAACCATAGTCGAGCGGCTGATCGCGCTGGCGCATGAGGAGCGGCGGGTCTTCGTCGCCATCGCCGGGGCGCCGGCCTCGGGCAAGAGCACGTTGGCCGAGATCCTGCGAGACATGGTCGACCGGGCGCTGCCGGGGCGGGTCGAGATCCTTCCGATGGACGGGTTTCACTATGACGACGCCGTGCTCAGGGCGCGCGGTACGCTGGCTCGCAAGGGGGCGCCGCACACGTTCGATGCGGACGGGCTGGCGGCGATGCTCGACCGGCTGGCGGGCAGCGACCGCCCGGTGGCGGTGCCGGTCTTCGACCGCGCGCTCGAAATCTCGCGCGCCGGGGCGCGGATCATCGACCCAGAGGTGCGGCTGATCCTCGTCGAGGGCAACTACCTGCTGCTCGACGATCCCGACTGGGCGCGGCTGCGCCCGCGCTTCGATCTGACGGTGTTCGTCGAGGTGCCGGTCGAGGTGCTCGAGACGCGCCTGACCGAGCGCTGGGGTGGGCTCGATCCGCAGCTGGCGCAGGCCAAGATCGCCGAGAACGACCTGCCCAACGCAAGGCTGGTGGCCGAGCAGAGCGTGCCCGCTGACATCGTCCTGAAGGCCTGAGACGGGTTGCCGCAGAATTGGGCACTCGCACAGGGAGAGCTGACCGAATGATGGCTCAGAGCCCGCGAGAGCGGCGTTGGAAACGCAGTTTCAGCACGGCAGACACGGCGCTTGCAGCAGAGGAAGAATTTGTCCACATGGTCATTTTTTTCTGATTAATTTTTGCGCAGAGGGGGTGTTTTTCGTACAATCGGGTGTCGCTGGGCGTGGGGTCGCCTGCCTGCCGCCGGCAAGACCTGTCAATCTGCAGCCGGCTGGGGCCATACCTCGCGCCAGTCAAGACTTATGGGAGCAAGCCTTGTTCAATCGATACATCTCCACCGCCTTCGCCGCCTCCATGGCCGTGATCGGCGCAACCGGTGCCGCGAGCGCCGAAACCGACATGCCCTTCGCGTTGGACTGGAAATTCGAGGGCCCCGCGGCGCCGTATTTCCTCGCCATCGACAGCGGCCTGTTCGCCGATGCCGATCTCAGCGTCGAGATCTCCGAGGGCAAGGGCTCGCTCGACGCGATCCCGAAGGTCGCCACCGGCGCCTACCCGGTGGGCTTCGCCGACATCAACAGCCTGATGCGCTTCATCGACCAGAACCCCGGCGCGCCGGTGACCGCGGTCATGATGATCTACGACAAGCCGCCCTTTGCCGTGGTCGGCCGCAAGTCGCTCGGCGTCGAGGCGCCGAAGGATCTCGAGGGCAAGGTGCTGGGCGCGCCGCCGCCCGATGGCGCCTGGGCGCAATTCCCGATCTTCGCCGCCGAGAACGATCTCGATGTCGATGCGATCACCGTCGAGCCGGTCGGCTTCCCGACCCGCGAGCCGATGCTGGCGCAGGGCGAGGTTGCCGCGGTGACCGGCTTCTCGTTCTCCTCGACGCTGAACCTCAAGCGCCTCGGCGTGGCCGAAGATGACCTCAGCGTCATTCTGATGGCCGACAACGGCGTCGAGCTCTATGGCAACGCGGTGATCGTCAACACCGATTTCGCCTCCGAGAACCCCGAGGCCGTGACCGCCTTCCTCGGCGCCATCGCCGGTGGCTGGAAGGCCGCCATCGCCGATCCCGAGGCCGCCATCGCCGCCCTGATCGAGCGCAACCCGGCCGCCGATGCGGATCTCGAGACCGAGCGCCTGCAGATGGCGATCGACGACAACGTCCTGACCGATTACGTCGCCGCGAACGGCATCGGCGGCGTCGATGCCGACCGCATGGCGGCGGCGATCGAGCAGACCAAGTCGGTCTACGAGTTCACCTCCGAGCCCGACGCATCGCTCTACTTCGACGACAGCTACCTGCCCGCCGCCGACGCGCGCATGCTGAAGTAAGGACGTCGGGCGCCGGCGGCCGCAGGTTGCCGGCGCCCGCACCGCTATGACCAATCTCATCGACATCAAGGGCGTGACCCACGCCTACCAGACACCGAACGGTCCGCTGCCGGTGCTGGACAATCTCAACGTCTCGGTCCCCGAGGGCGAGTTCGCCGCCGTGGTCGGCCCCTCGGGCTGTGGCAAGTCCACGCTCACCCGCCTTGTCGCCGGGCTGATGAAGCCCGATCAGGGCGAGGTCTGGCTGCATGGCAAGCTGGTGAAGTCGCCGCGCAAGACCGTTGGTATGGCGTTTCAGAACCCGGTCATGCTGGAATGGCGCACCATCCTGCAAAACGTCATGCTGCCGCTCGAGATCGTGGCTTCCGGCATGCCGAAGAAGCAGCGCATCGACCGTGCGATGGAGCTGCTCGAGCTGGTGGGCCTCTCCGGCTTCGAAAACAAACGCCCCTCCGAGCTCTCCGGCGGCATGCGCCAGCGCGCCTCGCTGTGCCGCGCCATCGTTCACAAGCCCGACGTGCTGATCATGGACGAGCCCTTCGGCGCGCTCGACGCCTTCACCCGCGAGGACCTGTGGCAGACCATGCACGAGCTGCGCGCCAAGGAGCCCTTCACCGCGGTGCTGATCACCCATGACCTGCGCGAGAGCGTCTATCTCGGCGATCAGGTCATCGTGCTCTCGGGTCGCCCCGCGACAACGCAATACGTGCTCGACGTGCATTACCCGGGCGAGGGGCTGCGCAAGCTCGAGGGGCTCTACACGCCCGAATGCGCGCAGATGCTCGCCACCTTGCGCGAACAGATCCAGATCGCCCAGGGGCGACAGCCAGAGCCGGCGGTGCACTGATGCGGAATTTTCAGAAAGTCGCCGTCCCTGTCGGCGCGATGCTCGTGTTCCTGCTGCTGTGGGAGTTCCTCGTCTGGGTCAATGGCTGGCCGAACTACGTCATGGCCTCGCCCTCCGATCTGCCCGAGGCCTATATCAAGTTCTGGTCGCTCTTCGTCGAGGGCAGCTGGCAGACGCTCTGGCGCACCGTCGCCGGGCTGGCGCTGGCGGTGATCTTCGGCACCGCGCTGGGGATGATCATGGGCTTTTCGCGCATCGCGCGCGATGCGCTTTACCCGCTCTTGGTGGGCTTCAACGCGATCCCCAAGGCCACGCTGGTGCCGGTGCTGGCGCTGCTTTTCATCGGGCAGCACAATTTCAACACCGTGCTGATGGCCTTCCTGATCTCGTTCTTCCCGATCGCGGTCTCGGTGGGCATCGGCCTGTCGACGCTGGAGCCGGAATACCGCGACATCCTGCGCTCGCTCGGGGCCAGCCGTCTGACGATCTTCCGCAAGATCGCCCTGCCCAAGACGTTGCCCGAGTTCTTCGGCGCGCTGAAGGTCTCGGTGACGCTGGCCTTCATCGGCACCAACCTCGTCGAGATCATCTCGCCGCACGGGCGGGGGCTGGGGGCGCTGTTCCTGTCGGGGCAGACCAACTCGAACTACCCGCTGATGTTCGCGGTTCTGATCGCCCTCGCGGTGCTGGGGATCATCCTCTACTACGCCGTGGTGATGCTGGAGAAGATCTTCGCCGGCTGGGCGGAGCGGCCGCAGCACTGAGGCGCATCCGACCCCATCTTTAAAGCAAGACGCCCCCGCAGAGCACTGCGGGGGCGTTTTCCTGAGAGGCGCCGGGGCCCGTCGCGCGGACGGTCGCGGAGCGGCGCTGCCGGGGCAGGGGCGGTCAGCGTTTCTTGAACGCATCCGCCAGAGCCGCGCCGAGCGCGCCCTGACCGCC
>NZ_JBYNAH010000014.1:0-4124 GCF_059781815.1 Salipiger sp.
GCAGGAGCGCTGCGCCCCTGTCTTCTCTTCGTCAAAAATACTCCCGCCGGAGGCATCTGCCTATGACGTTCGCGCGACCGCCTGAGTTGGGCGATGCGCCGGGCTCAGGTTCGGAAGCGCAGGATGACCCGGCGGTTGCCGCGCAGGGCTTCGATCTCCACGCGCGGGGCGGCGCGGTTGAGCAGCCTGTCGACCCGGTCGGGATCGATGACGTTACGGCCGTCGATTCTCAGCAGGATGTCCCCCCGGCGCAGGCCGATGCGTGCGCCGTAGGGGCCGGGATCGGTGACCGTGACGCCCTCGGCCGCCATTGGAAGACCGAGCTCGGCGGCCACTGCGGGGTTTACGCGCGCCAGCGACAGGCCCGGCAGTACGGCGCGCTCGCCGAGCGTCTCCGCGTCGCGGGGCGGATCTTCCGGCGCGGCGATCATCTCGACCTCGGCCTCGCGCTCCTGCCCGTCCTGGAGGTAGCGGATGCGGGCCACGTGGCCGAGCCCGGCCACCGACATGCGATAGATCATCTCGGGCGGGGTGTTGACCGGCTGGCCATCCACCGCCAGCACCACGTCGCCGACCCCGAGCCCGGCCGCGGCGAAGGGGCTCGCCGGGTGGATGGCCGAGATCAGCACGCCGCCGGGCAGGCCCAGCCCGAGGCTCTCCGACAGGTCCGCATCCACAGGCTGGCCCGACATCCCGGCCCAGGGCCGGGCGAAGCCCTCATTGCCGGCGCGGGCCTGTTCGACGAACTGCGCCACCAGCGCCGAGGGGATGGCGAAGCCGATGCCGTTGGATCCGCCCGAGCGGGTCAGGATCGAGGTGTTCACCCCGATCAGGTCGCCGTCCACGTCGATCAGCGCGCCGCCGGAATTGCCCGGGTTGATCGGCGCGTCGGTCTGGATGAAGTAGCCGCGCGCGTTGCCCGTCGCCGTTCCGGAGCGTGCCAGCCCCGACACGATCCCCGAGGTCACCGTCTGGCCGACGCCGAACGGATTGCCGATCGCCAGCACTAGCTCGCCGACCTCGACCGTGTCGCTGTCGCGCAAGGCCAGGTGCGGCATGTCCGAGGCGCCGTCGAGCTTGAGGATGGCGAGGTCGGATTCCTCGTCTCCGAGCAGCACGGTGGCGGCGTATTCCTCGCCGGTGTTGAGCACCACGCGGATGTCGGTCGCCTGTCCGACCACGTGGTAGTTCGACACCACGATGCCGTCCTCCGACAGGATCACCCCGGAGCCCAGCGAGTTCTGCACCCGCGGCCGGCCGCCGAACTCGCGGAAGAGGTTGCCGAAGAGCGGATCGCCGGCGAAGGGGCTGCGGGTCTCGACGGTGCGGCGGGCGTAGATGTTGACCACCGCCGGCGTCGCCTGCTTCACCAGCGGCACGAAGCTGAGCGAGATCTCGGCCTGGCTCTGCGGCACGCGGCTCTCGGCGAGGGCGGGCAGGGGGGCGAGGGCAAGGATGGAAAGGGTGAGCGCGACAACGGCGTTGCGAAGCATGGTGCGGTCCTCCTGTGCCCCAGCGATATGCCCGGGCGAGGGGGCGGAATCAAGACGGGCGAAGGAACGTGCGCGTGAGGCTCCGCGTTGGGGAGCCACAGACTGAAAGGAGACTCCCATGCCAGAGCGTCAGAGATCCGAGGACGGCGGCCGCGAGACGGAGGCCTATACCGACAGCACCGACACCCCCGACCAGCAGGGCCGCGCCGGCGGCGCGACCGAGCGTCAGGTGGGCACGCGGGATCTGCTCAAGCGGGCCGAACAGGACCGACCGGGTGTCACGCGGGTGCGCAAATCCGAAGAGAAGCAGGACAGCTGAGGAGAGGAGACCGATATGACCGAATTGAAGCAAGGCACGTGGGTTGTTGTCACCGATAGCGAGAAGGCGCTGTTCCTGCGCAACCTGACCGACCACGAGAACCCCAATCTCGAGATGTTCGACGAGGAGGCGCAGGAGAACCCCTCCGACCGTGAGCAGGGCGCCAACCGGCCCGGGCGGATGCACGACACCGGGGTGGGGCAGCGCTCGTCGCTGGATGACACCGACTGGCACGAGCTGCAGAAGGAGCGCTTTGCGGCGGATCTCGCCGACCAGCTCTATGCCGAGGCGCACAAGGGCGCCTTCGAGCATCTGGTGCTGGTGGCCTCTCCGCAGGTGCTGGGCGATCTGCGCCGCGAGATGCACAAGGAGGTCGCCGACAAGGTGGTGGCCGAGGTGCCCAAGACCCTGACCAACCACCCGATCGACAAGATCGAGACGCTGGTCAAGAAAGAGCTCGACGCCGCCTGAGCGCCGGCTTTCGAGCAAGCCACCGGGCAAAGAAAAAAGGCGCCGCAGGGATCTGCGGCGCCTTTCTCTTGGTCGCGGGTCGCGAGGATTACTCCTCAGCGGCCTCGAGCTCTGCGAGGCGGGCCTTGTCGGCTGCGCCCTTGGCGTCGACGTCGCGGTCGACCAGCTCGATGATCGCCATCGGCGCCATGTCACCGTAACGGAAGCCGGCCTTCAGCACGCGGCAGTAGCCGCCCGAACGCTCGGCGTAGCGCGGGCCAAGCACTTCGAACAGCTTGGCGACGTCCTTGTCCTGCTTCAGCTGGGCAGCGGCCTGACGGCGGGCGTGCACGTCGCCGCGCTTGCCGAGGGTGATCAGCTTGTCGATGACGCGCTTGAGTTCCTTGGCCTTGGGCAGGGTGGTCTTGATCTGCTCGTGCTCGATCAGCGAGCCGGCCATGTTTGCCCACAGGGCCTTGCGGTGCTCGTGGGTGCGGTTGAGGCGGCGGTAGCCTTTTGCGTGACGCATGTCTCTTTACTCCGGTTTGCCCTCTACGGGCGGTTTTGCTTTGTCAGGCGGCCCATGCGTTGCGGACCGCTCACCTTGGGGCAGGATGCCCGGGGGTTCCCCTTGCGGGGAAAGAAACGGGGCGCCCTCTCACCGCGCCCCGCTCCTTGTCTCTCAGCTCTTAGAACTGGTCTTCGAGCTTCTTGGCGAGATCTTCGATGTTGTCCGGCGGCCAGTCCTCGACATCCATGCCGAGGTGCAGACCCATGGAGGACAGCACTTCCTTGATCTCGTTCAGCGACTTGCGGCCG
This sequence comes from Salipiger sp., assembly GCF_059781815.1. Classification (NCBI taxonomy): domain Bacteria; kingdom Pseudomonadati; phylum Pseudomonadota; class Alphaproteobacteria; order Rhodobacterales; family Roseobacteraceae; genus Salipiger; species Salipiger sp. The sequence continues at coordinate 3,082 of NZ_JBYNAH010000014.1, forward strand.
AAGTTCGGGGTGCGGAGCATCTCGGCTTCGGTCTTCTGGATCAGGTCGCCGATATAGACGATGTTGTCGTTCTTCAAGCAGTTGGCCGAACGCACCGACAGTTCGAGCTCGTCGACCTTCTTGAGAAGGAGCGGGTTGAACTCGAGGCCATCGTCCTCGTCCTGGCGGCCAGCCGCTTCGGGCTCGTCGAAGTTCACGAAGATCGACAGCTGGTCCTGCAGGATGCGCGCAGCAAAGGCGATCGCGTCCTCGGGGGTGACCGAGCCATCGGTCTCGACCTTCATGGTCAGCTTGTCGTAATCGAGAACCTGGCCCTCACGGGTCGGCTGCACCTCGTAGGCGACCTTCTTGACCGGCGAATAGATCGCGTCGATCGGGATCAGGCCGATGGGCGCATCTTCCGGCTTGTTCTTGTCGGCAGAGACATAGCCCTTGCCGGTGTTCACGGTCAGCTCGACATAGAGATCGGCACCATCGTCGAGATGGCAGATCACGTGATCCTTGTTCAGGACCTCGATGCCGGCGGTCTCGGCGATGTCACCTGCGGTGACGGCGCCCGGGCCGGTGGCGTTGATCGACAGGCGCTTCGGCCCTTCGACTTCCATCCGCAGCGATACGCCCTTCAGGTTCAGGACGATGTCGGTCACGTCTTCGCGGACACCCGCGACGGAGGAGAATTCGTGCAGCACGTTGTCGATCTGCACGCTGGTGATGGCCGCACCCTGAAGGCTCGACAGCAGCACCCGGCGCAGCGCGTTGCCCAGCGTCAGGCCGAAGCCACGCTCGAGCGGCTCGGCGACGACGGTGGCCACGCGGCTCGGGTCGGCGCCGGGGCGAACCTCCAGCTGGGTCGGCTTGATCAGTTCAGCCCAGTTCTTGTGGATCATGCGTCCCTCCATTCCTGTCCGTGCCCCATGTCCAAAGGCTCAGACGCCCGAGGTTGAAATGACGTAAGGCGGGGCCCCGCACGACGGCAGGGCCCCACCTTGTTGTAGCGATAGATCAGACGCGGCGGCGCTTCGGCGGGCGGCAGCCGTTGTGTG
>NZ_JBYNAH010000014.1:4134-22546 GCF_059781815.1 Salipiger sp.
CGTCGCGGATCGACGTGATGTTGAAGCCGACGGCAGCCAGTGCGCGCAGTGCCGATTCACGGCCCGAGCCGGGGCCTTGGACTTCGACTTCCAGCGTCTTCACGCCGTGTTCCTGCGCCTTCTTGCCGGCATCTTCTGCGGCCAGCTGAGCGGCGTAGGGGGTCGACTTCCGCGAGCCCTTGAAGCCCATGGTGCCGGCGGACGACCACGAGATCGCATTGCCTTGCACGTCCGAGATCAGGATCTTGGTGTTGTTGAACGACGAGTTCACATGCGCCACGCCAGCGGCGATGTTCTTGGAGACCTTCTTCTTGCCTCCGCGACGGGTATCACGTGCCATATCGAGTAGCCTCCCTTACTTCTTCTTGCCGGCGATCGGCTTTGCCGGGCCCTTGCGGGTACGGGCGTTGGTGTGCGTACGCTGACCGCGCACGGGGAGGTTGCGACGGTGACGCAGGCCGCGGTAGCAGCCGAGGTCCATCAGGCGCTTGACGTTCATCTGAACTTCACGGCGCAGGTCGCCTTCGACGGTGTAGTTGGCGTCGATGTGCTCGCGGATGGCGAGGACTTCGGCGTCGGACAGCTCGTTGACCCGGCGGGCGGCGTCGATGTTGACGGCGTCGCAGATGGCCTTGGCCGAGGTGTGGCCGATACCGGTGATGTAGGTGAGGGCGATAGGCACCCGTTTGTTGGTCGGGATGTTGACGCCGGCGATACGTGCCAAATCTCTGTTCCTTTTCGTTGCGGTTCCGTAGTGCCAGAACCTTTTTTCACAACATGAGCCCGAGGCGCGCTCGCCGTCGGGCTGTCCGCTGATGAGGTGATCTGCGGCAGGGGTGCGACCCGCCCCGCAAACATTGATTCTCTGATAGAGATGCGGGTGGGTATGAGGATTCGCAGCAAGGGTCAACCCCTATGTCGGAACCTCGACAGGTGCGCTTGCGTTTGTTCCGACATGATGACCGAGAACCACATCTCCCGCCCGAGCGCGGCCTGCGGAAAGCGGGCCTGATCCTCATATGATCACCCAAATGCTCTATACAAGCCTGTCGCGGCATCCGCGAGGGCATTCCTCGGATTTCGACATTCTCCAGCAGGCGATGCGAAACAACCGCGCGCGCGGTGTGACAGGCTACCTGCTGCGCGACACCGACCGATTTTGCCAGGTGCTGGAGGGCGAGGAGGGCGTGCTCGAACGGCTCTACGAGCGCATCCATCTCGACCCGCGCCATTATCAGATCGTCCTGAGAATGCGGCGCGAGGTGCCGCAGCGCAGCTTCCTCGGCTGGTCGATGGGCTATGCGAGCCTGTCTCCGGTCGATGCCGCCATCCTGTCGAAATGCTTCGCCGGGCCGCCCCGGGCGGTGCTGCTCGCCTTCGACCGTGTCGGAAAGATTGCCGGCCTCGCGGGATAAGCGGGGCAGGGCCCGGTCTTGGAAAGGCCGGGTGAGCCGGGGGACGCGAGCAGCCCTTAAGGGGCGACCGGCATCAGCTCGTGAGATGCCGTTGCCGAAACGCTCTCTCACTGCCCGCTTTTGTCTGCTCCCGACCGTCCGCTGCCGGGGCCACTTTGGCCGGGAAGATCGCGCTTCGGTCGCCGGGAGACCGCGTGCCGACCCTGCGGTCGGCACGCCGATCCGTCGCTCAGAGCGCGCCCTTGGTGGAGGGGATCGCATCGCCCTTGCGCGGGTCGGGTTCGACCGCCTCGCGCAGGGCGCGGGCCACGGCCTTGAAGGCGGCCTCGGCGATGTGGTGCGAGTTGAACCCGTGCAGCTGGTCCACGTGCAGCGTGATGCCGCCGTGGGTCGCGAGCGCCTGAAAGAACTCGCGCACAAGCTCGGTGTCGAACGTGCCGATCTTGGCGCTGGGAAAGTCGACGTTCCAGATCAGGAAGGGCCGGGCTGAGAGATCGAGCGCGGCGCGCACCTGCGCGTCGTCCATCGGCAGGTGGCACGCGCCGTAGCGGCGGATGCCGCGCTTGTCGCCAAGCGCCTCGACCAGCGCCTGACCGAGCGCGATGCCGGTGTCCTCGACGGTGTGGTGATCGTCGATGTGGTAATCGCCCTTGGCGCGGATCGTCATGTCGATCAGCGAGTGCCGCGACAGCTGGTCCAGCATGTGATCGAAGAAGCCGACGCCGGTCTGGTTGTCATAGGTGCCGCTGCCGTCGAGATCGATGCTGACCTCGATCGCGGTTTCGGCGGTCTTGCGGCTGATGCTGGCCTTGCGCATGGGCGTACTCCTCGGATGTCCGGGCGCTTATAGGCGTGCCCGGTGCGCAGGCCAAGCGGGGCGCTGGCGCATCTTGTGCCGGCGTGGCGTCTGTGCCAGCTTGCGCCCGAAGGAGACCGCCATGACCACCTGCGTTTTCGTCCAGATCCGCTGCACCCCCGGCACCACCTACAAGGTGGCGGAAGAGATCGCGCTGCGCGAAATCCACTCCGAGCTCTACTCGACCTCGGGCGAATGGGACTTGCTGGTCAAGCTTTACATCCCCGAAGGCGCGGATGTCGGACATTACATCAACGAACAGCTCGCCGACGTGCCGGGGATCGAGCGCACGCTGACGACGCTGACCTTCAAGGCGTTCTGAACGCCCCCTCGGACGTACCCTCCATCAGAGAAAACGCGCTTTGCGCCGAGACGCCGCGACGGGATCAGCCCGCCGCCACCTTCTCGCGCGCATTGGCCAGCGATTTGACCCCCTGCGCCGCGGTGACCTCGAAACTGTCGGCGTAGCGGTCGTGGTATTTCTCGACCCGGTTCAGATCGTAGAGATAGTTCACCATCACCCCGCCCGACTGCCGCAGCCCGTTCTCCGAGACATCCGCCCCGGCATGCACCGCCTGCACCATGGCGCCATTGCCCAAGTGGAAGCGCGCCACCGGGTCGACCGGCTGGCCGTCGGGGCGCTTGGCATGCAGCAGGTAATGCGCCGCCAGCGCCGCCATCGCCTTGCCGTCCTGCGGATCGAAGCTGCGCCCCTCGGAGGTCAGCCAGCGCGTCAGGCCGGGGATCGGCGACAGCGTCACGAAGGTCTTGAGCCCCGGCAGCTCGGCGGCAAGGTCCGAGACCACCTGCTTGATCAGCGAATTGCCGAAGGAGATTCCCGCCAGCCCCGGCTGGCAGTTCGAGATCGAGTAGAAAACCGCCGTATCGGCCTCGCCACTGCCGCCCGGCAGCCGGTCCTCGGCCAGCAGCGTCTGGATCGAGCCCGGAATGCCCTTGGTCAGCGCCACCTCGACGAAGATCAGCGGCTCGTCGGGCATCGCCGGGTGAAAGAACGCAAAGCAGCGCCGGTCGGCGGGCTTGAGGCGGCGGCGCAGGTCGTCCCAGCTGTGGATCGCGTGCACCGCCTCATACTCGATGATCTTTTCGAGGATATGCGCCGGGCTCTCCCAGCTGATCGGGCGCAGCACGAGGAAGCCGCGATTGAACCACGAGCGCAGCAGGTGCTTGGCATCGAGATCGAGCGCCTGAAGCCCCGGCTCATCCGCCCCCAGCCGGCGCAGGTCGGCACGCATCTTGACCAGCCGCTCGGTGCCTCCGGGCACCGCGTTGAGCCGCCGCATCAGCTCCTGCCGCGGCGCCTCGCAGGCCTGGGTGAAGGCGCGGTAGCTGCTGCCCGAGGGCGCGGCCTCAAAAGCGTCGAGCGCGCTGCGCAGCGCTTCGGGGTCGAGCCCGTAGGCCTCGGTCACGTGGCGAAAGAGGTCGAGCCGCGCCGCGTCATCCATCTCGGCATAGCGCTGCAGCACGCGGCGGGCGAGCGACAGGATGGCGGTCTCGGAGCTCGAGGTCATGAGGTCGGAGATCAGCGCCTCGGTGCTGCGCGGGTCGCGGCGCAGGATCGGGCCGATCCGGGCGCGGCGTTCGAAGACGGTGGTGAGAAGGTCGGCGAGCAGGGACATCGGTAGCGGGCCTCCCGGGCAGGCATGGCGTGAGGGCGGAGAGTCGCGTCAGGCCAAGCGTCGGGCGGCAGGCGCGCGAAATCAACCCGCAGGCTGTCGCAGGGGCTTCGGCGGGCAGGTTTCGGCGCGCGATGCGGTCGATTGCGGCGCGGGGGGCGAGAAACGGGCAAGCCACGAGCAGGTGTCTGCCCGAGGAAAGTGCGGGGCTCGACGGCCCGGAGCGCCACTGGAGCGCTCAGGCGGCGATGACGGCCCCGCTGCCGGCGAGTGCGCGGGCGAGCGACTTCGGGTAGCGGATGAAGAGGATCGCCGGGTTGGCGATGCCTTCTGCCGCGATGGTCTCGGAGAGCGCGCCGAGCGTCGTGGCGACGTGGCGCTCCTGCGGGGTGCTGGCCGAGGTCACGATCTCGACCGGACAGGCCGCCGGGGCGCCGCCTTGCAGCAGATCGGCCTGGACATGCGCCGCCCGCTCTACCGCCATGTAGAACGCCATCGAGGTGCCGGGATGGGCGAGCCGGGCACGGTCGGGCGCCGCATCGCCGGGCTTGCAGGTGCCGGTGGTGATCACGAAGGTGTCGGTCTCGCCGCGCTCGGTCAGCGGGCGACCGATGCTGGCGGCGGCGGCGGAGGCGGCGGTGATGCCGGGAACGATCTCGACCGCGATGCCGGCGGCGCGGGCGGCGGCGATCTCTTCGCAGGCGCGGCCGAAGATCGACGGATCGCCGGATTTCAGCCGCACCACCCGCAGCCCGAGCTTGGCCTTGGCCACGATCAGCCGGTCGATCCGTCCCTGCGGCCATTTGCAGGCGCCCACGTCCTTGCCGACGTAGAGCCGCTCGGCCTCGGGCCGTGCCAGTTCCATGATCTCGGGATCGACGAGCCGGTCATAGAGCAGCACGTCGGCGTCGCGGATGCGCTCGAGCGCGCGCAGGGTGAGCAGGTCGCGCGCGCCGGGTCCGGCGCCGACGAGAGCGATGTGGCCTGTTTTCTTCGGGTGCGTCATCGGGAGGATCTCCATGCGCAGGGTGCAGAAACAAAAAAAAGCCGCCGATACGTCGCGACATCTGAAGCGACGGATCGAGCAGCTTTGCTCATCGATCCCGGACTTTCGGGAGACACGTGCGGCGCCGTTGCTGCACGTCCTCAGCTAAAAGGGCATCGCCGGGATTCGTGCAAGGGTTTTGTGCGTCAGAGACGCTCGGCCCCCCGCATCGGGCGCGGGGCCGCCCGGATCTGCATAAGCGGCGGGCAATTGCGGAGCCGGTGATGTGCTCCGGGCGATGCGTTCAATAGGTTTGCCGCTCGATGCTCACCCGACCGCTGCCATCGCTGCGCAGGAAGGTCAGGTCGCCATACTCGAGCGGCGCAGGGCCGGGCAGGCCGAGGGTTTCCCAGATTTCGGTGAGGTTGCCCTTGTTGCCGACCCAGAGCACGCTGCGCCCGGCCGACGCGGCGGCGAGCCGCGCGGTGGGGGTTTCCTGCGGGATGCGGTTGATGACGAGGCCGCGGGCCTCTGCGATGGGGGCGGCGGTGTCGAGGTTGCGCTGGATGCCGGGGCTGTAGATCGCGTCGAGCCCGACGCCGTCGAGCGCCGTCACCAGATCCTGCGCCCGCTGCCGGCCGCGGTCGTTGAGCAGGTCTTCCGAGCCGCTGCGGTCGCCGTGCCGGGTCAGGATCAGCGTGCTGCCCGGGGGCAGTTGGACCGGGCCGCTGGCGCTGCAGGCGGCGAGCGCGGTGGCGGCGAGGATGAAGTAACGGCGTTGCATGGCGGCTGGCCCTCCCGGTTGTCCCTTGCGAAAGCCTAGCAAATCGAGAGCCCGCGACGGGAGTTTTCTTGCATCGACCGGGGGGGGCGCCGGTTCGTGAGGGCACAGCGGGCAAAAGAAAGACCCCCGCAGGTATCTGCGGGGGTCTCTGTTCGTCTTGCGAGCTGTACCTCGCGTCTCGCGCGGAGAGGCGGTTCAGTCCAGCGCGGCGTCGCAGCGGGCGCAGGTGGCGGCGTGGGTATGGGTCCCCACATCCGGCAGGATCTTCCAGCAGCGCTGGCACTTCTCGCCATCGGCCTTTTCGAACACCACGCCGACGCCCGGCACTTCGGCCATGCGGAAGGCCTCTTGCGGGGCAGGATCGGCGGTCAGGTTGATGGCGGAGGTGATGCAGAGATCTTCGAAGGCGACGGTCTTCAGCGCCGCCAGCATCTCGGCATCTTCCACGTGCACGATGGGCGCCGCCTCGAGCGAGGCACCGATGACCTTGTCGGTGCGCTGGATCTCCAGCGCCGCGGTCACCGCGCGGCGCGCGGCGCGGACCTTGGCCCATTTCTCGGACAGCGCCTCGTCGCGCCAGCTTGCCGGCGTCTCGGGGAAATCCTGCAGGTGGATCGAGCTCTCATCGCCGGGGAAGCGGTCGAGCCAGACGTCTTCCATGGTGAAGACAAGGATCGGAGCCAGCCAGGTGGTCAGGCGATGGAACAGGATGTCCATCACCGTGCGCGCGGCGCGGCGGCGCTCGGTGTCGCCATCGCAGTAGAGCGCATCCTTGCGGATGTCGAAGTAGAAGGCCGACAGATCCACGGTGCAGAAGGTGAAGACCGACTGGAACACCGACTGGAAGTCGAAGCTGCGATAGCCCTCCTGCACCTTCACGTCGAGTTCGGCGAGACGGTGCAGCACCCAGCGCTCGAGCTCGGGCATGTCTTCCGCGGCGACCCGGTCGGCCTCGGTGAAGTGCCCCAGCGCGCCCAGCATGAAGCGCATGGTGTTGCGCAGGCGGCGGTAGCTGTCGGCCACGCCCTTGAGGATCTCCGGCCCGATGCGCTGGTCGGCGGTGTAGTCGGTCTGGGCGACCCAGAGCCGCAGGATATCGGCGCCGTACTGCTTCACCACCTCCTCGGGGACGATGGTGTTGCCGAGCGACTTGGACATCTTGTTGCCCTTCTCGTCCAGCGTGAAGCCATGCGTCACCACGTTGCGATAGGGGGCGCGGCCGATGGTGCCGCAGGCCTGCAGCATCGAGGAATGGAACCAGCCACGGTGCTGGTCGGTGCCCTCCATGTAGACATCGGCGATGCCGTCCGCGGTGCCGTCCTCGCGGTCGCGCAGCACGAAGGCGTGGGTCGAGCCACTGTCGAACCACACGTCGAGCACGTCGAAGACCTGCTCCCACTCATCCGCCGCGTAATCGGACCCGAGGAAGCGCTCCTTGGCACCCTCGGCGTACCAGCAATCGGCGCCCTCGGTTTCGAAGGCCTCGCAGATGCGTGCATTGACCGCCGGGTCGCGCAGCAGGAAGCCCTCGTCGGTGGGCAGGGCGCCCTTCTTGACGAAACAGGTCAGCGGCACGCCCCAGGCGCGCTGGCGCGACAGCACCCAGTCTGGGCGGCTCTCGATCATCGAGTAGAGGCGGTTGCGGCCCGATTGCGGCGTGAACTTCACCAGCTCGTCGATCGAGCGCAGCGAGCGCTCGCGGATGCTGGTGCCGTAGGTGTCCTGACCGTCGCCCACGGCGCGGTCGATGGCGGCGAACCACTGCGGCGTGTTGCGGTAGATCACCGGCGCCTTGGAGCGCCAGCTATGCGGGTAGGAGTGCTTGATCTTGCCGCGCGCCAGCAGCCCGCCGACCTCGGCCAGCTTCTCGATCACGGCCTTGTTGGCGTTGCCTTCCTTGCCATTGGGCTTGAGGATCATCTTGCCGCCGAAGAAGGGCAGGTCCTCGCGGAAAGAGCCGTCTTCCATGACGTTGTAGGTGATGACCTGCTCGAGCATCCCGAGATCGCGGTAGAGCTCGAATTCCTCCATGCCGTGCGACGGTGCGCAATGCACGAAGCCGGTGCCTTCCTCGTCGGTGACGAAGGGCGCGGCGCGGAAATCGCGTGGCTGGTCCCACTCGCCATTGCCGCCCTCGGCGCCCGCCAGCGGGTGCGTAAGCGTCATCGCGGCAAGCTGGTGCGGGGTCACGTCGGAGACGCGCTTCCACTGGCTCTCGTCGAGGCGGGCGCGGGCAAAGGTCTGCGCCGCGAGCTTGTCGGCGAGGATGTAGCGCTCGCCCTTGGCGGCCCAGCATTCCTCGGGCGTGTCGGTGACCTCGTAGAGCCCGTACTGGAACTCTTCACCGAAGACGACGGCCTTGTTCGAGGGGATGGTCCAGGGGGTGGTGGTCCAGATCACCACATAGGCGCCAAGGAACTTGTCATGCGCGGCCTGCGCGGCGCTGACCGCCGCCTGGCGCTCGTCGTCGCTCTCTTCCTCGCTGGCGCGGTCGACCTCGGGGGCGTCGTAATCGCTGACCTTGAACTTCACCCAGATGGTGAAGCTTTCCTTGTCGTGATACTCGACCTCGGCCTCGGCCAGCGCGGTCTTTTCCACCGGCGACCACATCACCGGCTTCGAGCCCTGGTAGAGCGTGCCGGTCATCAGGAACTTCATGAATTCCTCGGCGATGACGCGCTCGGCGTGGTAGTTCATCGTGAGGTACGGATCGGCCCAGTTGCCGGTGATGCCCAGGCGCTTGAACTCGTCGCGCTGGATGTCGACCCAGCCCTCCGCGAACTTGCGGCATTCCTGCCGGAAGTCGATCACCGGGACCTCGTCCTTGTTGCGGCCCTTCTTGCGGTACTGCTCCTCGATCTTCCACTCGATCGGCAGGCCGTGGCAATCCCAGCCCGGCACGTAGCGCGCCTCGTGGCCCATCATCTGGTGCGAGCGCACGATCATGTCCTTGATCGTCTTGTTCAGCGCGTGGCCGATATGGAGGTGACCGTTGGCGTAGGGAGGGCCGTCATGCAGGGTGAACGGCGGGCGCTCGGCGCCCTTCTCGCGCAGGCGGTCGTAGATGCCGATGCTCTCCCAGCGCTCCAGCCACTCCGGCTCGCGCTTGGGCAGGCCCGCGCGCATCGGGAAGTCGGTCTTGGGAAGGTTCAGCGTGTCCTTGTAGTCAGGCGTTTCGGCGCACATGATCTGTGGTCCCGGTTCTTGAATCGTGAATTGGGGAATGGTCGGTCGGCGCGGTGGTCCATACGCCTTGTCCCGGCGGCTCTGCTCTCAGAGCGCCGGGCATGTAATTCGAATGAGGATCTCGAAACGGCCCATCATGGGCGGCCTTATAGGCCCGCGACTCGCGATGGTCCAGAGCTTGCGACTGCGGCGGGGCGGTCGCGCTCTGGGCGGAAATCCCCCGACCCTCTCGCAAATTCGGCAGGAGCCTGCCGGTCACGCCCATGCCGCGCTGCGGCGCGGCGGGGATCGGCCTACCTGAGGTTGTGCTTCCGGCAGCGGATTGCCGCATTTTCCGGGATTGAACGCGGGCCGATACGTGGCCGGGCCGCTGTGCTCCACTGGATCCAAGGAGGCGCGGCAGACCGTCGCGCCGGGCATCCGCCCATTCGCGCCCAGAAGGAGCGCCGTCATGGCCTATCCCGACGACCAGCTGAAGCGACCCGATCCCTATGCCTCGCAGCTCCGGGGCGATCCACAGCCGCTGGACAAGGCGCGTGGCGCCGGCAGCCGCATGACCGGCATCCTTGTCGCGGTGATCCTCGTGCTTGGCCTGATCTTCGCGGTGAGCCTGTTCTCAGGCGGAGGCGATCCGGAAATCGCCTCCGCGGCAACCCCAGATACCACGGTGCCAGGGGATGGCGCCGTGGCCCCCGCGACCGGAGCCGCCGACGACACGGCGCCGGTTGCCCCCACCGCGCCGGCCGACTAGAGGCCCGCGTCCGCCGCTCTCGCCCAGGAATGCGGGCTCCGACCCCGACCGGAGCCGGCCACCACTCACGGACCATCGGGCGGGAGCGGCCCATCCCGAGGCGCGCCGGCGCATCGCGCGAACCGGCAATCGGGTTCCCGGCTGAATTGTGGCAATCCCGCCATAATTGGCGGGAACTGGCGCAAGGGATCTCGCCTTTGCGCGATCCGCCGCGCATTCCTGCCCGGGACGGAAAAGACTTCGCGACAAACCCCCGTCCAAGGCCCATGTGAGCCTTGTTCTGCTCTTTCTGCCAATCGAGTATCTGCAATGTCCCAGTCGAGAGACGACTGCCCCCCGCCCGTGCGGCCCGATCCGCTGTTGCCCGTCGATCTGCGTGGTCTGGACTGGACCGCCGCGCTTGTCTTCGCCGTTCTGCTGGCGCTGGGCATGCTGGTGGGCCACGACGCCGTGACCAACACCCGCGACACGCTGCGCGAACCGATCATCGAGGTACAGGCGGCCTTGCCCTGACCCCGGCCTGCCGGGGGCGCGCGATCCTTTCCGCCGGGGCTCAGGCTCCGGCGAAGAGGCTGCCGACGATATAGGCGATGCTCGCCGCGACCCCTCCGATCACGAAAGTCTCCAGCCCCGAGCGCCACCACGGCGCCAGCGACCAGCGGCTCTTGTAGGCGCCGATGGCGAAGAACACCGCCAGCGTCAGCAGGGTTGCGACGGTGAAGGAGTAGGGCAGGGCCAGCAGGAACGGCAGCAGCGGCACCATCCCCGCGATCAGGAAGGCGCCGAAGGTGAAGAGCGCCGCCCGCAGCGGATGCGGATCCACCGAGGACAGCCCGTATTTCCCGTCGAGGATCATCGCGACCGCGTGCTCGGGCGTGCGGCTGATCTCGTCTGCCGCGCGGTCGAGCGTGCCGTCCTCGAGCCCCTTGGCGGCGAAGATCCGGCGCAGGTCGGCGCGCACGCCCTCGGGATCGTGCTTGAGGCGCAGGGTCTCGATCTTGCGCAGGCGGTTGAGATCGTCGAGCTCTGCCTTGGTGCCGGAGTAGTTGCCGGCGGCCATCGAGAAGCCGTCGGCGAAGACATTGGCAAAGCCCAGCGCGATGATGACCAGCGGCGACAGGCCAGCGCCGGCCACGCCCGCCACGATGGCGAAGGTGGTCACCGAGCCGTCGATGGCCCCGTAGATGATGTCGCGCAGGTTGCCGCGCCCGTTCGGGGTGGCGGGCGGCTGCGGGTGCTGGCTGGCAAGGGTCATGGCTGGCGTCTCCCGCTGCGACTTTGCCGCAGGGGAGGGTGGCTTGGTATGAGATGGATCAAGCGCGCCCCGGGACGGCGGGGCAGGCGGGGCTCAGGCCTTGTCGGCGGGTTTCACCAGCCCGGCCAGCGCGGTGCGGATGATCGAGCGCACCGAGGGGCGCTTGACCGCCTGGAAGGGCAGGGGGCGGCAGACCTCGATGGCGGCCACGCCCACACGCGCGGTCAGCGCGCCGTTGACCAGCCCCTCGCCAAAGCGCCGCGAGAGCTTGCCCAGCAGGCCGCCGCCGAGGATCGGCTCGAGCATGTCGTCGCCCACCGCCACCGCGCCGGTGGCCACCAGGTGCGACATCACCGCCTTGGTCAGCCGCCAGCTGCCGAGCGTGCCCGAGCGGCCGCCATAGATCTCGGCGATGCGGCGGATCATCCGCATGTTGGCGCCGAGCGCCGTGGCGACATCGGCCAGCGCCAGCGGCACCAGCGCGGTGACCGTCGCCACCTGCCGGGCCGAGGCCTCGACCTCGCGCCGCGCGGCTGCGTCGAGCGGCGCCAGCAACTCGGTCTCGGCGAGACCCAGCAGGCCGGAGGCATCGAAGATCTCGGCCTCGCGCTCGCGCAGGCGCTCGCTGCCCCAGCGGGTGTCGTCGCGGCCCGCGTAGAGGGCGGTGAGCTTGCCGGTGACGGCGCGGGCGGCCTTGAGATCCTCGTCGGCCAGCGCCTTGGCCGAGGCGCGGTGCAGGGCGTCAACCCGGCTCAGCCGCGACAGCGCCGCCAGCTCCTTGAGCACGATCAGCAGCACCACCAGCACGAAGAGCGCCATTAGCGCGGTGACGGCGTAGCCTAGCAGCGGCACCGAGGCGATCAGGTCGGTGACGAAGCGCCAGGCGGCGATCGACACCAAGGCCGAGATCAGCGTACCGAGCAGCGCCCAGAACCAGCGCGCGAGCCGCGACGGACGGCGCGCGGCCAGCACCGCGGCGGTGGTCATGGCGCGGCCCTCGGGTAGGGTCGGCGCGATCTCGGGTTCCGGAACCGGGGGCGCCTCGGAGGGGGACGCCGGCGCGGCGTCCTCGTCGAGCTCGAAGAGCACCGGGCCGCGCCGGTCGCCGGGTTTGTCGCCGGGTCTGTCCGTGTCGCTCATGATCCGGGCTCCTTCGATGCGGTATTGGGCTTGGCCGCTGTTTCAGTGTCGGGTGCGGTCCAGCGGTAATGGATGTCGGGCAGGCCTTCCTCGTTGCCCGAGCCGTCGCCGTGCGCGATCTCGGCGAAGCCTGCCTCCTCATAGAAGCGGCGGGCGGCGGTATTGGCGGCGAAGGTCCAGAGATCGAGCGCGGGGGAGGCGGCCTTGGCACGGTCGATCAGCGCGCGGCCGATGCCGCGGCGCTGCCAGCCGGGCGCGATGAAGAGCGCGTGCACGTAGCTGCCCTCGCGGGCGAGGAAACCCGCCACCGTGCGGTCCTCGGGCGCTTCGGCCACGGTCACCCAGCCGCGGGCGATCAGCGCATCGGCATGGGCGATGTCCTCGGCCGCCGAATGCAGCCGCGGCTTCCACGGCCGCGCCGCGACCGCCTCCGAAATCATCGCGCCCATTGGCCCCGCGTCGAGGCTGCGCGCCGGGCGCAGATCCGCGCTCACAGCCGGTCTCCGAACAGGAACTGCGCGGCGCGGTCGAGGCGGATATGCGGCGGGCCCTCGCCGGGCTTGAGGCTGAGCCGGGCGGGGGCGAAGCGCATGATGGCATAGTCGCCGTCGAGCCAGCTCTCGGCGCCCTCGCGGGCGGGGCCGAGCAGGCGGGCCGGATCCTCGGGAAGCTCTCCGGGATAGAACGCCGCCGCGCGCCCGCGGCTGCCGTCGTCCTGCAGAAGCGTGCCGCGCACGCAATCGAAGCTGTCGCCGTTGCGCGGCAGGGTCTGCTCGACCGTGGCGCGCAGCGAGGCGATCGACATGGCGCCGGTCTCGGCCCCGGCAAAGCGCGCCCGGTCGCGGGCGTCGCGGGTCAGCGCCTCCATGATCGCGGTGAGGCGAGCGTGCTGGGTGTGGTGCAGGTGGTCGGCCTTGGTGGCGGCGAAGAGGATCTTCTCGACCCGTTTTCCAAGCAGCAGGTTGGTGAGGAAGGCGTTGGCGCCGGGGCGAAAGGCGGTGAGGATCTCGGCCATGGTGCGGCGCAGATCCTCCATCGCGGCGGGGCCGGCATGGATCGCGCCGAGCGCGTCGACCAGCACCACCTGCCGGTCGATGCGGGAGAAGTGATCGCGGAAGAACGGCTTCACGATCTGTGACTTGTAGGCCTCGAAGCGGCGCTCCATCTCGCGCCAGAGCGATTTGCGCGGCGGATCGGCGGGCCTGGGCAGCGGCGCGAAGGTCAGCGCCGGGCTGCCCTCCTTTTCGCCGGGCAGCAGGAAACGGCCCGGGGTGCAATCGGAGAAGCCGGCATTGCGGGCGGCGTGCAGCGCCTCGGTGAAGCGGGCGGCCAGCGCCTTGGCGCGGACCTCGTCCAGTGCTTGCGCGCTGTCCTCGGCGCGGGCCATCGCGACATACTCGGCGCCGCCGGGGCGGTGCTGCAGCCGCGCGAGGCTCTCCTCGGCCCAGTCGGCATAGCTCTTGTCCATCAGACCGAGATCCAGCAGCCACTCGCCGGGGTAGTCGACGATGTCGAGATGCACGGTGCGCGGCCCCGACATCCCCGCCAGCAGCCCGGTCGGGCGCAGCCGCAGCGACAGTCGCAGCTGCGACACGGCGCGCGTGCTCTCGGGCCAGCGCGGGGTGGGGGAGGTGAGCGCGCCGAGATGGCTCTCGTAGTCGAAGCGCGGCATGGTGTCGTCGGGCTGCGGCTGCAGGTAGGCGGCGAGGATGCGGCCCTCGCTCTCGGCGACGAGCTGCGGCATCCGCGCCCGGTCCATCAGGTTGGCCACCAGCGAGGTGATGAACACCGTCTTGCCGGCGCGCGAGAGCCCGGTCACGCCAAGCCGGATCACCGGCTCGCTGAACGGGCTGGTGAGCGTGTCGGTGACGGTTTCGACCCCGCGGGTCAGCCTGTCGGCGATGGTTCCGATGACCAAGGTCTGCCTCTCTGCCTGTGCTGCGCCCTAGAGATAGACCCCGGGCCGCCCGGTTGCCAGTGAGGCAGATCAGAAACCGAGCAGGAAGAGCAGCCAGAAGCAGGCGGCGGAGAGCAGCGCGGCGGCGGGAACGGTGATCACCCAGGCCGCGACGATGGTCATGAAATGCGAGCGGCGCACTAGCTTGCGGCGGGTGCGCTCCTGCCGCGCGAGGCGCTTGCCGCTCTGGCCGTCGCCATTCGCCTGACGGCTGCGGCGCTCCATGTACCATTCGCGGAAGAAGCCCACGCCGAAGACGCCGCCGACCGCAATATGAGTGGAGCTGACCGGCAAGCCGAGCCAAGAGGCGGCGATCACGGTGACCGCGGCCGAGAGCGCCACGCAATAGGCCCGCATCGGGTTCAGCTTGGTGATCTGGCTGCCCACCATGCCGATCAGCTTGGGGCCGAACAGTACGAGGCCGAAGGAAATCCCGAGCGCTCCGATCAGCATCACCCAGAGCGGGATCGACACCTGCCCGGCGACCGCCGAGGATTGCTGCACATAGACCACCGCCGCCAGCGGCCCCACCGCGTTGGCCACGTCATTGGCGCCATGCGCGAAGGAGAGCAGCGCCGCCGAGACCACCAGCGGCAGCCGGAACAGCGTCTTGAGCGAGCGGTTGCGGTTCTCGAGCCCCACGGACTGGCGCCGGATGAAGGGCACCGACAGCGCCCAGAACAGCAGGCCGGCACAAGCGCCGATCAGAAGCGCCATGGGCAGGCCGATCTTCATCACGTGCTTGAGCCCCTTCAGGGCCAGGTAGGCACCGAAGGCGGCGCTCATCACGCCGATCAGCACCGGCACCCAGACCCGGGCCGCGGCGATCTTGTCCTCGACATAGATCACCCGCCACTTGATGAAGGCGAGCATGGCGGCAGCGATGATGCCGCCCAGAAGCGGCGAGATCACCCAGCTCGCGGCGATGGCGCCCATCGTCGGCCAGCTCACCGTGGCGAGCCCGGCGGCGGCGATGCCCGCGCCCATGACGCCACCCACCACCGAGTGGGTGGTCGAGACCGGCGCACCCACCCATGTGGCGATGTTGACCCAGACCGAGGCCGCCAGCAGCGCCGCCATCATGGCGCGCACGAAGACCATCGTGTCGGACAGCCCTGCCGGGTCGATGATGCCCTTGGAGATCGTCGATACCACGTCGCCGCCCGCCAGCAGCGCGCCGGCGCTTTCGAAGATCGCCGCGATGGCGATGGCGCCGAGCATCGACAGGGCCTTGGCGCCAACCGCCGGGCCCATGTTGTTGGCCACGTCGTTGGCGCCGATATTGAGCGCCATGTAGGCGCCGAAGGCCGCCGCCACGACGACCGCCAGTCCCTGCGGCTCTCCGCCGGTGAAGATCGCCGCCGCCACCGCGGCGAGCGAGACGAAGACCAGGCTGATGCCGACCCCGACGAGCGGACGGGAGGTGTACATCGTCGCCGCTTCGAGCCGCGACAGGCGGTTGAGATCCTGATCGAGCGTCTTCCACTGATGCGTGGGGGTGTCTTTGGTCACTTCGAGTATCCTGTAGGTCTCGCCGCCGGTCTGGCACGGCTCAGCGTTTGGCGGCGTCGGCAAGCCGCGCCGGAAGATCGCGCAGCAGCTCGGCCAGCTGCTCTTCGTCGACGCATTCGGCGGCGTCTCCGGCGGGCATCCAGTGGCGCTCGCGCTCCTCCATCTCGGGATAGGTGTCGAGCAGCTTGGAGACCTCGATGGCGTAGACATCGACATCGGTGGCCACCGGCAGCCCGCCGTCGAGCACCTTGTCGTAGCGATAGCGCCCGATCCGGACCGGGCGCCCGCCGCCGGCCTTCACCCCGGCCTCTTCCCAGGCTTCCTGCAGCGCGGTCCCGGCGCCGTCGGTGCCGTGCATCGGCCAGCCCTTGGGAATGATCCAGCGCTTGGTGTCACGCGAGGTGATCATCAGAACCTCGGGGCCGGCCTCGCCGGAGCGATGGCACAGCGCCGCGATCTGCACCCGCGGAGGGCGGCGCAGCATGGGGGCGATATAGCTTTTCCAGACGCTGGCAAGCATGAAGGGCACCGGTGACAGGGCGGGATGGATCGGCCCCCTCTAGAGAACCTGCGGCGAAAACTCAACCCGGCATGGCGGGAGCGGCTCTGCGCCATTGCCGCGCTGCCGTCGCGATTGTATGGGAGCGGCCATGCCCAGATACGCCCTTCTCGTCGAATACGATGGCCGCCCCTTCGCCGGATGGCAGCGCCAGGCCGACCAGCCCTCGGTGCAGGGGGCCATCGAGGCCGCGCTTGCGAAGCTCGAAAAGCGCGACCACACCATCGCCGCCGCCGGGCGTACCGATGCCGGTGTGCATGCGCGCGGGCAGGTGGCCCATTGCGACATGGAGAAGACCTGGGATCCGTTCCGCCTTTCCGAGGCGCTGAACTTCCACCTCAAGCCCGCCCCGGTGGCGATCCGCGCCTGCGCCGCCGTGCCCGACGACTGGCACGCGCGCTTCTCGGCGATGGAGCGGCGATATCTCTTCCGCCTGCTGGTGCGCCGGGCGCCCGCGACACTGGAGCATGGCCAGGTCTGGCGGGTGATGAACCCGCTCTCGCTTCAAGCGATGCAGGCGGGCGCGGCCCATCTCATCGGGCTGCACGATTTCACCACCTTCCGCTCGACCATGTGCCAGGCCGCCTCGCCGGTGAAGACCATGGACGAGATCCGCATCGAGCAAACCGACACCGGGGCAGGGCCGGAGTTCCGGTTCCACCTGCGCGCCCGCAGCTTCCTGCACAACCAGGTGCGCTCCATCGTCGGCACGCTCGAGCGGGTGGGCGCCGGGTCCTGGGCGCCGGAAGACGTGAAGGCAGCGCTCGAGGCCCGCGACCGCGCCGCCTGCGGCCCGGTCTGCCCGCCGGACGGGCTCTACCTGATGGGTGTGGGCTACCCGGACGACCCCTTCGCCTGAGGCGCCTCTGCCACGGGCCCCGGCGCTTCGCTGACCCGTCGTCAAGAAACCGCTTTGCGCGGCGGGCAAACCCCGCTATCAGCGCGGTCATGACGTTTGCGACCCGAATCCGACGAGCCTGAACGCTCCTCCTTCACGCTGCCCCAAGGGGCCGGCGTCGTGTCTCACGTCACACCCCCATGAAAACTTGACTTGCCCCCGTGCCCTTGGCACCAATCGGGCCTCACCCATCGAGGATATGCTGATGATCCCGTCCGTCCTGCCGACCTATTCCCGCGCCCCCCTGCACTTCGTGAAGGGCGAAGGCACCTGGCTGGTGGAGGAAGACGGCCGACGCTTTCTCGATCTCGGCAGTGGTATCGCGGTCAACGCGCTGGGCCACGCCCATCCGGCGCTGGTCGATGCGCTGACGCGGCAGGCGCAGAACCTGTGGCACGTGTCGAACCTCTACGAGATCCCGCAGCAGCAGGCGCTGGCCGACAAGCTGGTCGCGGCGAGCTTTGCCGACACCGTGTTCTTCACCAATTCCGGCACCGAAAGCTGCGAGCTCGCGGTCAAGATGGCGCGCAAGTACTGGTACGAGAAAGGCGCGCCCGAGAAGACCGACATCATCGCCTTCACCGGCTCGTTCCACGGCCGCTCCTCGGCGGGCATCGCCGCCGCAGGCTCGGAGAAGATGGTCAAGGGCTTCGGCCCGCTGCTGCCGGGCTTCAAGCACGTGGCCTGGGGCGATCACGAGGCGCTCAAGGCCGCGATCGACGAGACCACCGGCGCCATCCTGATCGAGCCGGTGCAGGGCGAGGGCGGCATCCGCCCGCTGCCCGACCAGTGCCTGCAAGGCCTGCGCAAGCTCTGCGACGAGAAGGGCCTGCTGCTGATCCTCGACGAGGTGCAATGCGGCGTCGGCCGGACCGGACGTCTCTTCGCCCATGAATGGGCCGGCATCACCCCGGATATCATGATGGTCGCCAAGGGCATCGGCGGCGGCTTCCCGCTGGGCGCGGTGCTGGCCACCGAAGAGGCCGCCTCCGGCATGACCGCCGGCACCCACGGCTCGACCTATGGCGGCAACCCGCTGGGCTGCGCGGTGGGCTGCGCGGTGATGGACCACGTCACCGACCCGGCCTTCCTCGACGGCGTCAACCGCAAGGCCGGGCTGCTGCGCCAGAAGCTCGAGGGCCTCGTCGCCGCCCATCCCGAGATCTTCGAGGAGGTGCGCGGCATGGGGCTGATGCTCGGCCTCAAGTGCAAGATCGCCCCGGCGGATCTGGTCAAGGCCGGCTACGAGGCGCTGGTCATCACGGTTCCGGCGGCCGACAACGTCGTGCGCCTGCTGCCGCCGCTCACCATCACCGAGGACGAGATCGGCGAGGCCATCGCGCGTCTCGACACCGCCGCCTCCGCCCTCGCAACGCCCGCCTCTTCTTCGGTTTGACAAATACCTCGGGGTGAATGGGCGCCCTGCGCCCAGAGGGGCAGCGCCCCTTATCCGGCGATCAGCCCCATGCTTTCCAGTTTC
>NZ_JBYNAH010000014.1:22556-37267 GCF_059781815.1 Salipiger sp.
CCCCGACAGACAAAAAGAACATTCGCATGAACCACTTCCTCGACATCCACAAGACCGACAAGGACGACCTCCGGGCGATCATCGACGCCGCCAAGGCGATCAAGGACAAGCGCAACGGCCGCCCGCGCGCCGCTCCCGACGACGATCTTCCGCTCAAGGACCGCATGGTCGCGCTGATCTTCGAGAAACCCTCGACCCGGACCCGTGTCTCCTTCGACGTGGGCGTGCGCCAGATGGGCGGCCAGACCATGGTGCTCTCGGGCTCCGACATGCAGCTCGGCCACGGCGAGACCATCGCCGACACCGCCCGCGTGCTGTCGCGCTTCGTCGACATGATCATGATCCGCACCTTCGACGAGGCGGTGCTGACCGAGATGGCCGAATATGCCGACGTGCCGGTGATCAACGGCCTCACCGACCGCACCCATCCCTGCCAGATCATGGCCGACATCCTCACCTTCGAGGAGCATCGCGGCCCGATCGCCGGCAAGAAGGTGGTGTGGTGCGGCGACGGCAACAACGTCTGCGCCTCCTTCCTGCACGCCGCCGGCCAGTTCGGCTTCGACCTGACCTTCACCGGCCCGGTGCAGCTCGACCCCGAGATGGAATTCGTCGGCCTCGCCCGCAACCAGGGCAGCACCATCACTATCGAGCGCGACCCGTTCAAGGCGGTCGAGGGCGCCGACCTGGTGGTCGCCGACACCTGGGTCTCGATGCATGACGCGCAGTCCGCCCGCGAGCGCCGCCACAACATGCTGCGCCCCTACCAGGTTAACGACAAGCTGATGGAGGCCGCCGGCAAGGACGCGCTCTTCATGCACTGTCTGCCGGCCCATCGCGGCGAGGAGGTCACCTCCGAGATCATGGACGGGCCGCAATCGGTCATCTGGGACGAGGCCGAGAACCGGCTGCACGCCCAGAAGGCGATCATGCGCTGGTGCCTCGGCGGCTGATTTTGGCGGCGGATATGCTGCACCCGGCCGGGCTGCCTCTCGCGGGCGGCCCGGTTTCTTTTTTGAGTATTTGGAACGTAGAGAAGCCAGGAGCGGGGCGCGGGGGCGGCGAGGGCGGACATCGCCTGTGCGTGAGCGCATATTGTTCCGGCCCCGGGGCGCTTTAGGTTAGCGCTGTCACGATCACGGAGGCAGACATGGCGGACCCGAAAATCGGTATCTACGGGCTGGGCACGATGGGCGCGGCGCTGGCGCTCAACATGGTCGAGAAGGGCGTGCCCATCGCGGTCTCGAACCGCACCGACGACATGATCACGGCGTTCTCGGAGCGCGCCGCACCGCTTGGCGGCGAGGTGACCACGGCGCCGGATCTCGCGGCGCTGGTGGCGCTGCTGCCCAAGCCGCGCCTGCTGCTGGCGATGATCCCCTCCACCGGGCCGCTCGACGCGCTGCTCGACGACGTCATCCCGCTGCTCGATGCGGGCGACACGGTGATTGATGCCGGAAACGCCGATTTCCACGCCACCCGCCGCCGTGCTGCGCGGCTGGCCGAGCACGGGCTGCATTTCGTCGGGCTCGGGGTCTCGGGCGGTGAAGACGGAGCGCGCCACGGCCCCTCGATGATGTTCGGCGGCTCCTCCGAGAGCTGGCAGGGGCTGAAGCCGCTGCTCGAGCCGATCGCGGCCCGCTTCGAGGGGGATCCCTGCGTCGACCGCATGGGGCCCGACGGCGCGGGGCATTTCGTCAAGACCGTTCATAACGGCATCGAATATGCCGACATGCAGATGATCGCCGAGACCTACGACCTGCTGCGCCACGGGATGGGCCTCGACACCGGCACGATCGCCGATCGCTTCGCGGCGTGGAATGAGGGCCCGCTCGGCAGCTACCTCTTCGAGATCACCGCCACTGTGCTGCGCTACGACGATCCGCTGGGCGCGGGCCCAATGGTCGATGCCATCCTCGACCGCGCCGGGCAGAAGGGCACCGGGCGCTGGACCGCCATCGAGGCGGTCAAGCTCGGCCAGTCCGCGACGATGATCGAGGGCGCGGTGGCCGCGCGCGCCTGGTCGGCGGAGAAGGATCTCCGCGTTGCCGCCGGCGCCGCCTTCGGCGCGGAGCGCGATAGCCTTCAGATCAGTGAGGCCGATCTCGAGCCCGCGCTGCTGGCCGCGCGGGTGCTGGAATACGCGCAGGGCTTCCGCATTCTCGCGAGTGCCTCGCAGGAGTACGGCTGGGAGTTCGATTTCGCCCGCATCGCCGAAATCTGGCGCGCCGGCTGCATCATCCGGGCAAAGCTTCTTGACGATATCGCCGGCGCCTTCCGCGACGGCCCACTGCTTGACCAGCTTCTCCTTGCGCCGCGCTTCGCCGAGACCTTCGCCAAGGGTATCCCGGCGCTGCGCCGGATCGTCTCCGCGGCGATCTCCGCCGGCTACCCCCTCCCGGTCCTGACCTCGGCGCTCTCCTTCTGGGACGCGCTGCGCCAGCCCGAGGGCACCGCCAACCTGATCCAGGCGCAGCGCGACTTCTTCGGCCGCCACGGCTTCGAGAGGGTCGACGGACAGGATGCCCCTCACGGCCCCTGGTGGGGCTAGCATCTTCTCTGGTTCAAAAATACCTCGGGGTGAATTGGCCCGAAGGGCCAAGAGGGGCAGCGCCCCTCACTGCCCCCGCGGCTTGGCGCGCAGGGTAGGATCTGCCTCGCGCGGGTCCTCGGGCCAGGGATGCTTGGGATATTGCGCCTTCATGTCCTTGCGCACATCGGCGTAGGAGCCGTCCCAGAAGCCCGGCAGGTCCATCGTGGTCTGCACCGGGCGGCGCGCCGGCGAGAGTAGCGTGACGCGCAGCGGGCGGCGGCCCACCATCGGGTGGCTGCGCTGGCCGAACATCTCCTGAAGGCGCAGCGCGATCTCGGGGTGCTCGCCGGAATAATCGATCGGGATCTCGCGCCCGAGCGGCGTGGTGAACTTGCCGGGCACCGCGGCGTCGAGCGCCTGCATCTGGCCCCAGTCGAGCCGGGCGCGTAGCGCTGGCAGCGGGTCGAAGCGCTTCCAGTCCTCGGCGGACTTCACCCCCGTGAGGTAGGGCAGCAGCCAATCCTCGAGACACTCGGTCAGCGCAGGCTCGGACATGTCGGGCAGGTCGAGCCCGCCCTCGCGGCCGATGGCGACGCGGGCGCAGAAGCGGCGGGCGGCGTCGGAGAGGGAGAGGCCGAGATCGCGCACCCCGTCGAGCATCGCGCGGGCGACCGCGTCCGGAGGCGCGTCCTTCCAGAGCCGGTCGTCGAGCGCGATGGCGCCGAGCCGCTCCTGCTGGCGCGCTAATACCCGGCGCTCGCGTTTCGACCATGCGCAGAGATCGTGCCAGCGGATCTGCTCGGGGAAGAGCGCGCGCAGCTCGCTTTCGGTGATCTGCGTGGCCTGCCGGATGCGGGCCTCGCGCGGGTTGCCGTCGGTGTCGGTGACCACGATGAGGCGGGCCGAGGCCAGCGGGTCTGCGGCGTCGAGTATGGCCCCCTTGCCGCCCGAAAGCTGAAAGCGCGGGGCATCGCCCTTGCGCCGCAGGCCGATGCGGTCGGGATAGGCGAGCGCGGCCATGGCGGCGGGGCTCATCGTCTCCTCGCGGAGACTCTTCGCCTTCGAGCGCAGCCGTTTCGCCTCGGATCGGATGCGCTCGAGGGCTGCGCGGCTGAGGCCGTAGGGCCCGGTCTCGGCGAAGCGCTTCGGGTCGCGCAGCGCCTCGAGCCGCAGGGTCAGATCGGTAGGGGCACCTGTGAGCGGGTCGCGCTCGGCCAGCAGGGCGGCGAGCGGCGCGGCCTGCGCGCCCGCGAGCGTCAGCATGTGGCCCAGACGCGGGTGCAGAGGCAGCGCTGCCAGCGCCTTGCCGTGCTCGGTGATGCGGCTCGCGTCGTCGAGCGCGCCCAGCATCTGCAGCAGCGCCTGGGCCTCGGCATAGGCGCCAGGGTTCGGCGCGCTCAGGAAGGGCAGATCGTCGGGCGTGGCGCCCCAGAGCGCCAGTTCGAGCGCCAGCCCGGCGAGATCGGCGGTCTCGATCTCGGCCGGGGGATAGGCCTGCAGCGCGCCTTCCTCGCCTTTGGTCCAGAGGCGGTAGGCCACGCCCTCGGCGACGCGGCCCGCGCGACCGGCGCGCTGGGTGGCCTCGGCGCGGGTGACGCGCTCGGTCACCAGCCGTGCCATGCCGGAACCCGGGTCGAACCGGGCGCGCCTTGCGCGGCCGCCATCGATCACCACGCGGATGTCCTCGATGGTGAGCGAGGTCTCGGCGATGGCGGTGGCAAGGACCAGTTTGCGACCGTCCTTGTCGGGGCGGATCGCGGCGCGCTGGGCGGCGAACTCCATGGCGCCGAAGAGGGGCCGCACCGTCACGTCGCGGGGCAGGCGGCCTTTCAGAAGCGCCTCGGTGCGGCGGATCTCGCTCTCGCCCGGCAGGAAGGCGAGCAGGCCGCCCTTGGTCTCCGAAGCCGCCTTCGCGATGAGATCGGCCATGCTCTCCTCGAAGCGGCGCTGCTTCGGCAGCGGCGTCTCGAGCCAGCGGGTCTCGACCGGGAAGGCGCGTCCTTGCGAGGTGACGATCGGGGCCTGCATAAGCTCGGCCACGGGGCCCGCGTCGAGCGTGGCGGACATGGCGAGCAGGATCAGGTCGTCGCGCAGGGCACCGGCCACTTCGAGGCAGAGCGCGAGGCCGAGATCCGCGTTGAGCGAGCGCTCGTGGAACTCGTCGAAGATCACCGCGCCGATGCCCGAAAGCTCGGGGTCGGATTGCAGCATGCGGGTCAGGATGCCCTCGGTCACAACCTCGATGCGGGTGGCTTTCGAGACCTTGGCCTCGCCGCGGATGCGGTAGCCCACGGTCTCGCCCGGGGCCTCGCCCAGCGTGTCGGCCATGCGCGCGGCGCTGGCGCGCGCGGCCAGGCGGCGCGGCTCGAGCATCAGAATGGTCTGGTCGGTGAGCCCGGCCTCGAGCATGGCCAGCGGCACGCGGGTGGTCTTGCCGGCGCCGGGCGGCGCCTGCAGCACGGCGCGGCCCTCGGTGCGGAGGGCGGAGATGAGCTCGGGCAGGGCGTCGTCGATGGGCAGGCGGATCATGGTGGGGGTTATGCGGGAGGATGGGGGCGGCGTCGAGAGGGGCGGTGTGTTGGGGTTGGCGCGCTGGCTGATGTTGCGCTGGGTGGGACCGGTGTGGCGGTGGGGGCGCTGCCCCCGTCCGCCGTGGGCGGACTCCCCCGAGGTATTTTTGAACCAGAGAAGATGGGGGCGGTGTGCGGCGGCGCGGGGGCGCTCCTGGCGAACGGGAGACGGAGGAGACGGGAGAGGGGGTGGACATCGGGGCGGCTTGAGGGTCAGGTCGGGGGCGGCAGTGAAGAGGGCAGAGGCATGGATATCGAGGATCTTGCGGCGCGCATCCTGGCTGGCGAGCGGCGCGCGCTGGCGCGGGCTATCACGCTCGTGGAGAGTGGGCGGGCCGACCACCGGGTGCAGGCGCGGGCGCTGATCGAGCGGTTGCACGGGCATGACAACGTGGCGCTGCGGGTCGGCCTTTCGGGCACGCCCGGGGTCGGCAAGTCGACCTTCATCGAGGCCTTCGGGATGATGCTGACGGCGCAGGGGCTCAAGGTCGCGGTGCTGGCGGTGGATCCGTCCTCGGCGCGGTCTGGTGGCTCGATCCTCGGTGACAAGACCCGGATGGAGCGGCTGTCGCGGGACCGCAACGCCTTCATCCGGCCCTCGCCCTCGCAATCGCATCTCGGCGGCGTGGCGCGGCGCACCCGCGAGGCGATCGATCTCTGCGAGGCCGCCGGGTTCGACGTCATCCTGATCGAGACCGTGGGGGTGGGCCAGTCGGAGACCGTGGTGGCGGAGATGTCGGACCTGTTCCTGCTGCTTCTGGCGCCCGCCGGCGGCGACGAGCTTCAGGGTGTCAAGCGCGGCATCATGGAGACCGCCGACATCATCCTGATCAACAAGGCCGATGGCGACCTCAAGGCCACCGCGACGCGGACCTGCGCCGATTACGCCGGGGCGCTGCGGCTGTTGCGCAAGCGGGTGCAGGACCCGGAGGGCTTTCCCAAGGCGCTGACCGTCTCGGCGGTGGAGGAGAACGGGCTCGACCGGGCCTGGGAAGAGATGACCACGCTCAACGACTGGCGGCGCGAGGCGGGGCATTTCGAGGCCCGCCGGGCGGCGCAGGCGCGCTACTGGTTCGAGGCCGAGGTGCGCGAGGGGCTGCTGGCGCGGCTGCGGCGCGAGCCGGTCAAGGGCGCCATGGCGGCGCTGGCGCATCAGGTCGAGGCCGGAGAGATCAGCGCCGCCGCCGCGGCAGAGGAGCTGCTCGAGACCTATCTCGGCGAGGTGCCGCCGGCCTGAGGGGATTCGGGGCCGCGCCGCGGCGGCTCTGGCGGGCACCGGGCGACGCTGCGCGGAGGGCGTGAAAAGCGCCTGAAACAGGTGGTTTTGCGGGCGTCGGGAAAGGCCGGGGGAAGGGGTTGACGCGCGAGGGGCTTGGAGCTAGAGAAGCCCGACCAGATTCCGGGCGCCCCTGGTGGCGCCCTTTCATATTGGCGGAACGACCGGCCTGAGCTGCCTCTCACCGGTCCGAAGCCCAAAGACGATGAGGATGGACCCATGTCGCGCGTATGCGAACTGACCGGCAAAGGCCCGATGACGGGTCATAACGTGAGCCACGCCAACAACAAGACCAAGCGGCGCTTCCTGCCGAACCTGAACGATGTGACCCTTCAGTCCGAGACCCTGGGTCGCGGCGTGAAGCTGCGCATCTCGGCTTCGGCCCTGCGTTCGGTCGACCACCGCGGCGGTCTGGACAAGTTCCTGGACAAAGCCAAGGACACCGAGCTCAGCGCCAACGCGCTGAAGCTGAAGAAAGAGATCGCAAAGGCCCGCGCAGCGCAGGCCTGAGCCAATTGATTCCACAGAATCATCCACAGCCCCGATGCAAGCCGCGTCGGGGCTGTTTCCTTTTGTCACATGACTTTTCTCGCCGTGTTGCCTAAACCTTCGGCGATGGTTCGGGCAAGATATACACTGGTCGTAGTTTTGCTGTCTCTGGCGGTCGCGCTGACCGGGTTCCAGATGGCCGTGGCGCGCGCCCAGCCGGTGCCTGTCGGGCAGATGGTGATCTGTTCCGGGCTTGGCCTTACCACCGTGATGGTCGATGCCGAGGGCGAGCCGGTCTCGCAGAGCCATGTCTGCCCTGACGGGCTGCTGACCCTGTTCCTCTCTGCCGGCGGGGCCTGGGAACCGCCGCTGCGGCTGCTGGACTGGGTTCCGCTGCCGCAGATGCTGGCGGCGGTGCGCGGCCAGGGGCTGCGGGCGCCCGCTGCGCAGGCTCGCGATCCTCCGGTCCCGGTCTGAGTTTCACACACAGACCTCACAGACCACAGGACAGACAATATGAAATCCCTGATTCTCGCCGGCGCCGCTGCGCTGGCCCTTTCGACGCCCGCCCTCGCCGAGATCGCCGTGCACGATGCCTATGCCCGCAGCGCCATGGCCACCGCCAAGACCGGCGCCGCCTTCATGGTGATCGAGAACACCGGCGACAGCGACGACCGGCTGGTCTCGGCCAGCTCCGACGCCGCCAAGAAGGTCGAACTGCACACCCACGTGGCCGACGGCAACGGCGTGATGAAGATGATGGAAGTCGAGGAAGGCTTCGTCATCCCAGCACAGGGCGAGCACGCGCTGGCGCGCGGCGGCGACCACGTGATGTTCATGGGGCTCAACGCGCCCTTCGTGCAGGACGAGACCGTGACCGTGACGCTGACCTTCGAGAAGGCCGGCGAGGTGGTGGTCGAGATCCCGGTGGATCTTGAACGTCAGCCGATGCACGGCAAGACGCATGACATGAAGCACGGCGACATGACCAAGATGAGCAACTGAGCCCCGGATCAGTCGTGAAAGGGGCCGCGCGCGGGGCAGACCCGGGCGCGGCCTTTCCATGTCGGGCTCAGTCGAGCAGCTCCGAGACCCATGCGGGCACCACCTCGCTGGCGGGGCCAATGCGGTGGTCTTCGAAGGCGCGGCTGATCTCGCTGTCGGCGAGGTTCAGCTCGATGGTGCGGGCGCCGGCATAGGCCGCCTCCTGCACGAAGCCCGCAGCCGGGTAGACCTGCCCGGAGGTGCCGATCGAGGCGAAGAGGTCGCAGCTCGTCAGGTGAGTTTCGATCTCGTCCATGTGGTAGGGCATCTCGCCGAACCAGACGATGTCGGGCCGCCCCGCGGGGCTGGTGCAGGCGGGGCAGGGCTCTCCGGGCACCATCTCGGGCGGGGCGGTCCAGCGGTGGCCGCAGGCGTAGCAAAGCGCTCCGGAAAGCTCGCCATGCATGTGGATCGCCGTGGCGCCGGCCTTCTCGTGCAGCCCGTCGACATTCTGCGTCACGATCACCACCTCGCCGGGCCACTCGCGCTGCAGCCGCGCCAGCGCGGCGTGGGCGGGGTTCGGCGCGGCGCCCGCAGCCTGTACCCGGCGGGCATTGTAGAAGCGGTGCACCAGCGCGGGATCTCGTGCGAAGCCCTCGGGCGTCGCGACGTCCTCGATGCGGTGTTGGGCCCAGAGCCCGCCCTCGTCGCGGAACGTGCCGAGCCCGCTTTCGGCCGAGATGCCGGCCCCGGTGAGAATCACGATCTTGTCCGCCATGCTTTTCCCTGTCTGTCTGCCGCGCTAGGTTCGGGCGCAAAAGGAGCGCGCCCATGACCCAGAGTATCCTCTTCGTCTGCCTCGGCAATATCTGCCGCTCGCCGTCCGCCGAGGGCGTCGTGCGGCAGATGGCGGCAGAGCGGGGCCTCGCGCTCGAGATCGACAGCGCCGGCACCGGCGACTGGCATATCGGCAATCCGCCCTATGGCCCGATGCAGGCGGCGGCCAGCGCCCGGGGCTACGACCTATCGCCGCTGCGGGCGCGGCAGGTGCGCCGGGCGGATTTCGAGCGCTTCGACCTGATCGTCGCGATGGACGGCGACAATCTTGCCAATCTCGAACGGATGCGGCCGGGACAAGGCGGCGCCGAGCTGCGGCTCTTCACCGACTACGCCCATGGCACCGGCGCGAGCGAGGTGCCGGATCCATACTTCACCCGCGATTTCGACGGCGCGCTCGATCTCATCGAGATCGCCGCGCGCGGGCTGCTCGATCAGCTTTCGGAATAGATCGCGCGGGTGACGAACCACGTTGCCGGGAAGGCAAGCAATGCGCCCACCGCCGCAGAGGCGACGATCGGCACCAGCGTGTCGAAGCCAGCGACGAGAGCGGCCACGATAAAGCTGCCCGCCAGCGTGGTGCCGATCAGCGAGTAAAGGATGCCGGCAAGTCTGAGCATGGGTCTGTCTCCTGAGGGGCCGCCCGGAAGAGCCGGCCTGCCGGGAAAATACATCTCAGATATAAGATGTGTTCCTTGATCGGGATCAAGAAAAGGGCAAAGGGTCAATTCAGGTATTCAACCATCGCGTGAGACTTGCAGACATCGGGGCATTGCCGCAGATTTTCGGACATTGCATTTGAGCTGTCAGGATTTCGATGATGAAGAGATTGCCCTTTCTCGGCGCAGGCCTGTTGATGTTGTCCGCCTGCGCCGTGCCGACCCAGCAGGATGTCGACGATCTGCGCACCATGCAGGATGTGAACTGCGCCGCGCGGCCCGGCTCCTGCAGCTACGAGAACAGCCCGCTCAAGGTTTCTGACCGGGTGGTCACGCTGCCGAAGCGGCCCTACGCCTTCCGGCCCGTCGCCGAGACGCTGCAGTTCACCGATGCGCAGGCCCGCGTCTGGAGCGCCCCGCCGGGGGTTCTGACCGACGGCGCCTCGATCCCGAAGCTGTTTGTGCCCATCGTCGGGCAGCCCACCGCGCCGGAATACGTCAACGCCGCCGCGCTGCACGATGCCTATTGCGGCATCGGCAATGAGGGCACGGCGAATTACCACAACGGACGCTGGCAAGACGTGCACCGGATGTTCTTCGATGCGCTGGTTGCAGCGGGCACCCCCGAGCAGCGCGCCAAGGTCCTGTTCGCGGCGGTCTGGCTCGGCGGGCCGCGCTGGAACCATTACGTGTCGCTGCAGGATGCCCCGGCGGCGAGCCTGGAGCAGGCGATGCGGCAGGCCAAGCGCTATGTCGAGGAGAACGACCCGTCGCTCTCCGAACTGGAGGCGTACCTGCTGCGGCTCGAGAGGCGCATCCTGCGCCAACATCCCGACATCTTCAGCCATCTCCTTCCCGATGGCGGAGAGGGGCGCATGCAGGGCTATGAAGAGCCGAGCTATCAGGAGCCGGTCTACAGCGCACCGGTCTACGAAGAACCCGTTTATGACGAGGCGTTCTACGAAGACGCTTAAGGCCGCAACGGGGCGCTCCTTCAAGCCGCCTCAACGGCCATATCCGGGCACATCACACCGGTTCCGGGGCAGCGCCCGGTTCCGGCCGGTTCGAGGCTCCCTGCGAGGACAGCCCGGTTTTGCTGCCGCATCTATTCTTCCTGAATCGACTGCAGATAGTAGACGAGAGACAGGATCCGCCCTCGCGCCACCATATCCGCGGTCTCGCCGCGCTGGCTTGTTGCGGACGCCTGGAAGCGCTCGCCCCAGAGGGGCATCTCACCGCCATGCGCGCGGACATCCCGGCCATCGATCAGCTTCAATGTATTGTAGAACGGGACATCTCCTCCCCCGGTGCGCTTGGTGAGCAGGGTCAGGCTGGGTGTCTCGATTTGCAGAATCTCTGCCAGAGGGCCATCTCCCTTTCCGGACTCGCCATGGCAGCCCGCACAGGACGCCATGAACTCCATATGCCCGGCCTCGACATCGGCATCCTGAGCCAGACCCTGCATCGGCGCGGCAACGAGAAAAGCGCAAATCGTCGTATAAAATCCCTTCATTGTAAGAGCTCCTCCTCCAGCTCTGAAATGCATCTTCAGCGGCCTCTCGAACCGAAACCACCGTCTTTAAATCTACATGGCATTGCCGGAAGTCCGCTTGACCTCGATCAAGGCCGGAACCCGGAGGGCGCGGTCCCGGGCGGGGCAATGCGGGGCGAGGGGCGCTTCGGGGGCTGGCGAATGTGGCAGCAAACCAGAGGCAAGCCGCTCTGGCAAAAGAGGTATTTCAGGTTCAGTGCCGACAGGTCACCGCTGCGGCTCCGAACGGTCTCGGGCGGGCTGCGATCGGCCTCCCAAACGCAAACCGCCGCCCCATTGGGGCGGCGGTTGCGGTTTCAGCTAGAAAGTGTCGGGCTCAGCCGATCTCGGCCAGGCGCGCCAGCGCCTCCTTGAGCTTGGCCTCTTCCTCTTCGCGCGCGGCGAGGTTCTCGCGGGTCTCCTCGACCACCTCCTCGGGCGCGCTCTCGACGAACTTCGGGTTCTTCAGACGCCCGCGCAGGCCGCCCAGTTCCTTGCCGAGCTTGGCGATGTTCTTCTCCAGACGCGCCTTCTCGGCCTCGACATCGATGATGTCGGCCAGCGGCAGACCGAAGGTCGCCCCGCCCACCGGCACGGTGACGCAGCCCTTCGGGAAGCTCTCGACCTTCGTGAGGCTCTCGAGCCGCGCCAGGCGCTTGATCAGCGCCTCGTTGTTGGCCCAGGCGGCCTCGCCGGCGGCGTCGATCTCGGTCACCAGCACCGGGACGTAGAGCCCCACCGGCACGCCCATCTGGGCCCGCGCCGAGCGCACGCCCTCGATCAGCGAGATCACCCAGCGCATCTCGGCATCCGCCGCCGGGTCGAGCAGCTCGTCCTTGGTGTAGGTCGGCCAGTCGCCATGCACGAGCATCTTCGAGCGTTCGCCCAGCGTGCCCCAGAGCTCTTCGGTGATGAAGGGCATGATCGGGTGCAGCAGGATCAGGCACTGGTCGATCACCCACGACATGGTCGCCTGCGTCTCGGCCTTGGCGGCTTCGTCCTCGCCCTGCAGGAGCGGCTTCGAGAACTCGACATACCAGTCGCAGACCACGCCCCAGACAAAGGCATAGAGCGACAGCGCCGCATCGTTGAAGCGGTAGTCGGCAAGGGCGGCATCGACCGCCTCGCGCACCCGCGCGGTCTCGCCGAGGATCCACTTGTTCACCGTGGCCTTAGGGGCAGGGCGGTCGCCTGCCAGACCGACCGCGCCGTTCATCTCGGCGAAGCGGGCGGCGTTCCACAGCTTGGTGCCGAAGTTGCGGTAGCCGGCGATGCGCTGCATGTCGAGCTTCAGCACGCCGCCGAGCGAGGCCATCGCCGCATTGGTGAAGCGCAGCGCGTCGGCGCCGTACTCGTCGATGATCTCGAGCGGGTCGACGACATTGCCGAGCGACTTGGACATCTTCTTGCCCTTGGCGTCGCGCACCAGCCCGTGCAGGTAGACGTCCTTGAACGGGATCTCGTCGACCACGGCGAGCTGCATCATCATCATCCGGGCCACCCAGAAGAACAGGATGTCCTGCCCGGTCACCAGCACGCTGGTGGGGAAGTAACGCTCGAGCTCGGCGGTCTTCTCGGGCCAGCCCAGCGTGCCGATCGGCCAGAGGCCCGAGGAGAACCAAGTATCGAGCACGTCGGGATCGCGGAACACCGGGATCGCCTGCGGCCGGCGGCGCTGGTCGACGCCGGTGAAATCGGTGCCCTGCTCGAGCAGCGCGGCGAGGTGATCCTCCGCCGCCGCCGCATCCGCGACCATCAGGAATTCCGCATCTTCGCCGAAGAAGGCGTGCATCTTCTTCAGCGCCTCTTCCTCGGAGGCGGCGCAGAACGAGCGCCACTCGTCGCCGAGACCGGGGGTGTGCCAGACCGGGATCTGGTGGCCCCACCAGAGCTGGCGCGAGATGCACCAGGGCTCGATGTTCTCGAGCCAGTGGTAATAGGTCTTCTCGCCGCTCTCGGGCATGATCCGCACGCGGCCCTCGCGGACGGCATCAAGCGCCGGCCCGACGATCTGCGCGGTGTCGACGAACCACTGGTCGGTGAGCATCGGCTCGATGACCACCTTGGAGCGGTCGCCGAAGGGCTGCATGATCGGCTTGGCCTCGACGAGCGGCACCCATTGTGCCTCCTCGTCCCGCGCCTCGCCGCCTTCCTCGGGGGCGAGCGGGGCCTTGGCGGCGGCCTTGCCCAGCCGCGGATCGGTGACCTCGGTCATCACCGCGAGGCCCTCTTCGGTGATCTCGCGCACCACCGCCTCGCGCGCCTCGAACCGGTCGAGCCCGCGCAGGTGATCGGGGACGAGGTTCAGCGCGTCGGCCTCGTGCTCGGTGAGCGTGAGCTCGCCACGGGCGACCTTCTGCGCGGTCTCGGCGGCCTCGGCATAGGAGGTGCCGTCGGCGCGCATGGTGCCGCGGGTGTCCATCAGGCGATACATCGGGATGCCGCCGCGCTTGGCGACCTGGTAGTCGTTGAAATCATGCGCGCCGGTGATCTTCACCGCGCCCGAGCCGAATGCCGGGTCGGGATACTCGTCGGTGATGATCGGGATCAGGCGGCGATGCTCCTTCGGCCCCACCGGGATCTCGCAGAGCTGCCCGACGATCGGCGCATAGCGCTCATCAGACGGGTGCACCGCGACGGCACCGTCGCCCAGCATGGTCTCGGGGCGGGTGGTGGCGATGGAGATGTAGTCGCGCTCTTCCTCGAAGAGCACATTGCCGTCCTCGTCCTTCTCCACATAGGTGTAGGTCGCGCCGCCCGCCAGCGGGTACTTGAAGTGCCACATGTGGCCCGGCACTTCGATATTCTCGACCTCGAGATCCGAGATCGCGGTCTCGAAATGCGGGTCCCAGTTCACCAGCCGCTTGCCGCGGTAGATCAGGCCCTTCTCGTACATGTCGACGAAGACCTTGATCACCGCGTCGTGGAAGTTGCCCTCCTCGCCGGCCGGTGCGCCCTCGGCGCCAGACATGGTGAAGGCGTTGCGCGACCAGTCGCAGGAGGCGCCGAG
This sequence comes from Salipiger sp., assembly GCF_059781815.1. NCBI lineage: Bacteria > Pseudomonadati > Pseudomonadota > Alphaproteobacteria > Rhodobacterales > Roseobacteraceae > Salipiger > Salipiger sp. Next base: position 36,446 of record NZ_JBYNAH010000014.1, read on the forward strand.
GCGCTTGAGCTGGTTGATGATGGTGCCGCCCGAGTGCTGCTTCCACTCCCAGATCTTGGCGGTAAAGGCCTCGCGGCCCATCTCGCGGCGGGTGGCATTGCTCGAGTCCTTGGCGAGCTCACGCTCCACGACCATCTGCGTGGCGATGCCGGCATGATCCTGCCCGGGCTGCCAGAGCGTGTCGAAGCCGCGCATCCGGTGCCAGCGCACGAGGATGTCCTGCAGCGTGTTGTTGAAGGCGTGGCCCATGTGCAGCGAGCCCGTCACATTGGGCGGCGGGATCATGATGCAGAAGCTCTCGTCGCGCGAGGCGTTGGCCCCGGCGGCAAAGGCGTCCGCCTGTTCCCATGCTTCGTAGATGCGCGCCTCTGCGGCGGCCGCGTCAAAGGTCTTTTCCATCGCCATGGGTCGTCTTCCCGTGCCTGCATGCATTGTCCCGCCTCGTCTACCCAATGGCGCGGCAAAGGGAAAGGCTGCACGTCCCGCGCCGCCCCCCTGGTTTCTTCTGGCCCAAAATATCCCGGGGAGTCCGCGCGGCCCCGCGCGGACGGGGCAGAGCCCCAAAATCGCCCGCCATCCGGCGACGACGCCGGGACAGCCAGCAGAAAACCATGACCAAAACAAAAACGGCGGCGCCCGGGAGGAGGAGGGGCACCGCCGTCTGATGATTCCGACCGCCCGGGAGGAGGAGAGGGCTCCGGAAACCGGCTGGACCGTCAGGTCCGGATGTAGGGTGCGGCGGGATCTGGGATGAGGATAGATCCCGCCGATTATCGAACGCCCCATGGAGGAGGAGAGGGGCTTCGAAACTGTCGGGCGCGT
>NZ_JBYNAH010000307.1:0-4412 GCF_059781815.1 Salipiger sp.
CTCAGCGCGCTGCGCACTTCCCACCAGATGCAAAGAAGGTGATGCGCACTTTGACCAGCGGCGAAGCTGCTGAGCTCCTTGGCGTCGACCATACCTATCTTCGGAAGCTTCATCGAGAAGGAAAGATCGTTGACGTCGAGACGACGGCGGGAAGTCATCGCCGCTATACGCTCGACGATATCTGGGAAATCCGGCAGACGCTTGAAGGAAATGCAAAAAAGTCTGGAACTTACGTGCCTGGGCGTCGCGACGGTGACGAGCTTCAAGTCATATCAGTGGTGAACTTCAAGGGCGGCTCCGGCAAAACGACGACGTCTGCTCACCTCGCTCAGCGCTTGGCGCTAAAGGGGTACAGGGTTCTTGCGATCGATCTCGACCCCCAAGCATCTCTTTCGGCTCTTCATGGAATCCAGCCAGAACTCGACCTTATGGAGGGCGGAACCCTCTATGATGCCGTTCGCTACGACGATCCGGTTCCGATCGCCGAAGTGATCCGCAAGACTTACATCCGCGGCCTTGATCTTATCCCGGGCAACCTTGAACTCATGGAGTTCGAGCACGAGACGCCTGCTGCTATCCAGCGAGGCGGAGCGAAGGCGTTCTTCGCGAGAGTTCATGACGCACTCGATAGTGTTGAAGCAAACTACGACGTTGTTGTGATCGACTGCCCGCCGCAGCTTGGTTTCTTGACGATGTCAGCACTTTCTGCGTCCTCGGGTGTCCTCGTGACGGTTCACCCGCAGATGCTTGACCTCATGTCGATGTCTCAATTCCTGCGAATGACTGCGGATCTCCTGGGAGTGATCAGGGATGCAGGCGCAAATCTGCGCTTCGATTGGCTGCGCTTCTTGCCAACGCGATACAAAGTCGGCGACGCGCCACAAACCGAAGTCATCGCCTTCATTCGCGGGCTGTTTGGGAGGTCGGTCCTGACCAATCACATGGTTGAATCGACCGCAATATCTGATGCCGGCTTGACCAAGCAAACGCTCTACGAAGCTGACAAAAAGGACTTCACGCGTCAGACGTTTGATCGTGCGATCGAATCCATGAACGCAGTGAACGATGAGATCGCTGAAATCATCCAGAACACATGGGGTCGGAATGGCAAGAAAGCCTAAACTTGGCCTGCCGCTGCAGACCCTTCGCAACGCTCCTGACGCTCTTGAAGGGCGCCGACTGCGTGGCGGTGTATTTGAGATCGATCCGGCGCAGATCCTTACCGAAGGACGGTTGGATGACAGGCTTCAGATTGAAGTTGAGGGCCTGAAGAACTCTATTTCCAAGAACGGTCAGCGTGTGCCCGTCTTGGTGCGCCCACTGGAAGGCGATCGCTACAACCTGATCTATGGCCGCAGACGCTTGGAAGCATGTCGCGAACTCGGTATCAAAGTTCGAGCCATCGTCACAGAGGTTGAGAGTGATCAAGCGCTTCGAGATCAGCTTCTCGAGAACCAAGAGCGTCGTGATCTGAGCTTTATTGAGCGTGCGCTCGTTGCGACGGCACTTCTGGACGGTGATCATTTGGAAGGGGCTGAGCGCACCAATCGAGGTGTCGCCGAAGTCCTTAACCTCCACGAAGCCGGGGTTTCACAACTCTTGAGTGTCGTTCGGACGGTCGGCGAGGAACTCATCCAGGCAATTGGTGCGGCTCCCGGGATTGGTCGCCCGAGATGGGAAGAGCTCAAAAAGGCTTTGGGTGCCTACGACGGTGATCGAGACCAACTGCAAGCCGTAGCTCATGCAGCCAAGTCCGAAAGTTCCGGCTCGGTCGATGAGGTTTCTGAGCGTGCGTTTCTCGCAGTTCTGGCAGCCGCGAAGAGCGCAGAGAAGAAAGCAAGCCCGTCTAGAAAAGGCGTGCCTGCTTTGGCGATCCCCGGTGTCGGAGCTGCGACGGTCAAGACCAGCCGCCAAGGCAAGCAGCTTAAACTCGATCTGACTACGGATGAACCTGATTTTATCAGCTGGTTGGAGGGCAATGCCCCAAAGCTGATTACCGAGCTTCATGAGCGCTGGAAGCGTTCAGAAGACTGAGGAAGAGCAACCAACAAGAAGGAGGCACGATACAGGCAAAAAGAAAAAGGCCCCGAGAAGCTAGCTTCACGAGACCTTTGTAAGGTTTCGCACCGGGATCAGCCCGCTACAAAATCTCAGTTTTCGCACTTCTGAATGTAGCGTTCTGGCCCCTACCCCGCAAGCGCAAAGCGATTCGCGGGCCCTAGAATTTTTGTCTTCGTGAACATTTTCATGGAGTACACACCAATTTCGCCGTTTATGCGGCCGATTTCGCACGCTCATTTGCGCGTCATCGAGCGACCCGAGGCATCTGTTCCGGCCAGACCCGTTAACAAGTGGGAACTCCTGCGCGAGCTCTCCAAGGCGCAAGCGGCCTTTGGGGTCTCGGAACGTGATCTGACTGTTTTGCAGGGGCTCCTCAGCTTCTTTCCGGACGATGCGCTTGGCGGGAACGCCGAGATGGTCGTCTTCCCCTCGAACAAGGCGATCTGCGAGCGCCTGAATGGCATGCCGTGCTCAACGATGCGTCGTCACCTCGCGCGTCTCGTCGAGGCTGGCTTGCTCCAGCGGCGCGATAGCCCCAATGGGAAGCGCTACGTCCGCAAGCACGGCGAAGACCGCGTCGCCTTTGGCTTCGATCTTTCCCCGCTCTACTGCCAGTCCGAGGAGATAGCACGGGCCGCAGAGGCCGTACGTGAGGCTGAGGAGCGCGTCAGGCGCCTGAGAGAGGTCGTAAGCCTCATGCGACGCGATCTCGCGGCCCTCGCCGAGTTCGGAGACGAGATGCAGCCAGGCCTAGGCTTCTGGGATCAGCTTCGCGACAAGGCTGCCCTCACAGCCCGCGCGCTTCGCCGCAAGCTTTCAATTGAGGACCTCGCGGCCTATCGAGCCGATCTTGAAGCTCTCCTTGACCAGGCACGCAACATCATTGATGGCCCTGAAACAGAAGAAATGAACACCAATGATGCCCAATCTGAGCGTCACCATCATAATTCAAATAAAGAATCTATAGATTTTGAGCCGGCTTTAGAAAAAAGCGGGGCGGCGGCGGGTGTGCCAGATGTGGATACGAATGAGCCGGTGGCTGACGTTGATGAACAGGACACAAGACATCTGCCAAAGATCCCGCTTCACCTAGTGATAGCGGCATGTCCCTCGCTGAAGACCTTCTACCAAGGTGAGATCCGGCATTGGCATCAGCTTTTCGATGCGGCGGGCCATGTGCGGCCAGCCATGGGGATCAGTGCGTCTGCATGGGAAGAAGCACCGCGGTTCATGGGTCCGGAGCAAGCGTCGATCGTCGTTGCTGCGATGCTGGAACGCTTCGCCGACATAAGATCGCCTGGTGGATACTTGCGAGCTCTGACTGCCAAAGCTGCGGCCGGCGAGTTCTCCTGTGGGCCGATGGTCATGGCATTGATTGGGCGACGATCTGCAGCTTAACAGCTGTTAAGGTTGAGAGACTGCGTACTTTTCCGCCACCTCGGGACTGTCGACTTAACAGCTGTTAAAGTCCTGCCTCGCGAGCGTCAGAATATGAGAGGGAAAGGGTTGTTGGTTTGAGGGTGACGGGAAGTGAGATCGGAAGAGTGGCTTCCGGCGCCCGTCGTGGAGGAGATCTGATGGCGAAACCTGCCCAGAAAGTCACCCAGTCCCCGTTCCGGGACATTCCCTTCGACAAGCTCGTGCTGAGCCAGTCCAACGTCCGGCGCATCAAGGCCGGCATCTCGGTCGAGGAACTGGCCGAAGACATCGCCCGCCGCGGGTTGCTGCAAAGCCTGTGCGTCCGGCCCGTTCTGGCGGATGATGGGTCCGAGACAGGCAAGTTCAAAATACCCGCTGGCGGTAGGCGCTTCCAGGCCCTGTCACTCTTGGTGAAGCAGAAGCGCCTGGCCAAGACGACGCCCATTCCCTGCTTCGTGCGGGATGCGAAGTCCACGATCCTCGCCGAAGACGACTCGCTCGCCGAGAACATGAAGCGCGCTGTCCTGCATCCACTCGATCAGTTCCGCGCCTTCGTGGCGCTGCAGGAGAAGGGTCAGGGCGACGAAGAGATCGCAACCGCCTTCTTCGTCAGGCCGCAGGTGATCAAACAGCGCTTGAAACTCGCCGTCGTGGCCCCTGCCCTGCTCGAGCTTTATGCCGAGGATGAAATGACGCTGGAGCAGCTGATGGCCTTGACGGTTAACCCGGATCATGAGCGCCAGGTTCAGGTCTGGGAGGCGATCCGCTCGTCCTGGAACAAGGAGCCCTATCAGATCCGGCGGATGCTGACGGAAACCTCGGTGCGGGCATCCGATCGTCGTGCTGTCTTTGTCGGCATCGATGCCTATGAGTCTGCTGGCGGCACCATGTTGCACGACCTCTTCCAGGGCGATGACGGCGGCTGGCTGGAA
>NZ_JBYNAH010000308.1:0-4312 GCF_059781815.1 Salipiger sp.
CGAGCGCCGCCTCGGCCTCGCCGCAGGGGCGCAAGGGCGGCAGGCCCCGCGCCTCGAGCTCGTCGGGATGGCTCAGGACCGGGATGCCGCGGGCGGCGCAGACCGCCTCGAGCGCCGGCAGCGGCGGGCCCGTCCGGTAAAGCGCGGAGGGCGGCGTCTGGGTCTCTGCAAAAGCCCGATCCAGCATCACCGGGGCCAGTTCGGGGCTGGCGCTGAAGCCGTCTCCGGGGCCGAGCCGGACCATGATCCCATCTTCGTCCCGGGTGGCGCAGGCGGTCCAGATCCCCTCGGCGGCGGGCAGCGACAGGTAGTCCGGCAGCACCGCCCGGCAGGCCAGCGCGCGCCATTCCGCGACCCGCGCGGCATCGGCGACCATCACCCGGGTCCAGTCGTCCGGGCCGGCGCCGAGCGGCATCGGCCAGATCTCGGCGCTGTCCGGGGCGATGCCCACGCGGTCGCGGATCTGCCGCCGCGCCACCTGCTCGCGGGCCTGCCCGCGCAGCCCCGCCGGCAGGTCGAGCCGCAGCAGCGGGACCTCGGCGCCGGGCACCAGGACGATCTGCCGGGGGCCGGGCGGCGGGCCATCCCCCGCCAGCCGGACCGGCTCTGCCGTTTCCGTCTCTGCCTTGCCTGCTCTCACGCGGTCACCCTTGTCCCCGGTTTCGGCGCAGGATGCCGGGCGCAGCCGGCAGGATCAATGCCGCATCCGGGTCACGTCTGCGCTCAGGGCGCCGGCGTCAGCCGCCAGGCCACACGGGTGCCCTGCGGCAGCGGGCTGCGCTCGAGCACCGCCACGCGGCGCTGCCGCCGCTCCGGCAGGACAATCTCCATATCGGCGCGGAACCAGCGCGAGCCGACGCTCAGCCGCCCGGCGGGGACCGGGTCCGGCGCGACCGCGTCCGGCGTGGCCTGCGCGGTCGCCTCGCTGCCGCTCGCGGCATCGCTGTCGGCGGCGGCCTCGGTTTCCGAGGAGGCGCTCGAGACCGGCTCGCCGAGCGCCTCGAGAAAGGCGTCGACGGAGTCGAAGGGGCTGCGGGCGCGCGCGGCCAGCACCGCGGCCAGCCCGGCGTGAAGCCGCTCGGGCAGCACCGCCCGCAGCACCGCCGCCGAGGCGGTGTTGACGTTGAGCGTGGTGCTGGCGTCGAGCGCGGTGGCGCTGCGCGCCAGGCGCTCGAGATCCGCCGCGCTGACCCCGGCGACCTCACCGATCTGCGCCAGCATCAGCACCGGGCCGCCCACCGGCCGGCTGGCGGGATCGCGCTGCGCATAGGGCCGCAGGTCGGACGGGCCGCCGGGGCGCAGGAACGCGACGATGCGCTGCGCGGTCTGGGGCGCGAGGCCGAGGCCCCGCGCAAGCCGGCCGAAGGCCGCCTCGGCCTGGATATCCTCGGGATCCGCAAGCCAGTTGAGGTTGAACAGAGACTGCATGTCGGTGATCCGGCCCGCGACCTCGCCGCGCGGCAGCGCAAAGCGCATGCCGGTCCGCGCCCAGTCCTCGCCCGGGTGATCGACGTCCGGTCCGGCCGGCCCGCGCCGGTCGTCGTCGAGCAGGGTGATGGCGAGGGTCTCGAACCCGTCCAGCCCGAGGCTGACCGTGGCGGCCTCCTGCGCCCCGCCGAGGCGCTGACGCCCGCCCTCGGCCCGGCTCAGCAGCGCCACCGCCGCCAGCGACAGCACCGCGACCAGAAGCAGCGCATTGACCAGGACGAAGCCGCGATCGCGGGTCATTGCAGGGTCTCCAGCAGGCGGATCTCGCCCTGCGCGCGGGTGGTCAGGATCACCTCCACCGCGTCGGGCAGCAGGCTCGAATATTGCTCGACATAGAGCGTGGCGTCGGCGTCCTGCGCCGATCCCCCCGGCGCCATGCCGAGAAAGGCCGGCGCCGCGCCCTCGACCCAGCCAAGCTGGTCCCAGTGGCTGCGCAGGCGCAGAGACTGGATGCCGGTCAGCACCGCGACCTCGGGACTGCGGCTGTCGCTGGCGGCCGGGGTGAGCAGCGGCCATTCCCGCCGGCTCAGGATGCCGGTGGCGGGATCGAGCCGCCATTCCACCCGACCAAGCGCAAGCCCCGGTCCGGCGGGGTCGGGCACATGGGTGGTGCTGATCTCCAGCGCCGTCTCGAAAAGCAGCGCCGAGCGCGGCGCGGCGCCGCCGGGCGGGAAGAACAGCATCGGCAGCATGCCCTCGAGATCGGCCCGCAGCAGGCTCAGCCCGGTGCCCAGCCGGTCGCTGCGCTCGGCGGTGGCGGCGAGCCGGTCGCGCATCCGCATCATCGAGGTCAGGCTCTGCAGCCCCATCACCGCCACCAGCGCAAAGATCGCCATGGCGGCGACCAGTTCGATCAGGGTCAGGCCGCGCTCGCCCCTCATCGCGCCGCCCCCCGCGGCAGCCAGGCGGTGAGCCGGGCGCCGGGGCCCTGCGCGGCGCGCGCGGTGACGGTGGTCTCGACGAAGCCGCCGGCGGTGACGGCGGTCTCGGTCTCGAGGGTGAATACCTGCCCGCCCAGCGTCGCTTCGGCGGGCAGGGCGCCGCCGCCGGCGCCGTAGAGCCGCAGCTCCTCGAGGCGGTTGCGCGCGGCGAGCAGGGCCAGCACCCGCGCCTCGCTGCCGCCGATGGCGAGGCGCGACTGGTCGGCGGCGCGCAGCGCCGCGAGGCTGCCAAGCGCCAGCACCAGCACCGCGACCACCAGCTCGATCAGGGTCAGGCCGCGCTCGCCCCGCGCGCGCCGGCGCCGGGTCCCGGTCAGCGCTTCGGTCAGCGCTTCGGTCAGCGATCGCATGTCAGCCCCGTCCAGCCGTCGCTGCGGCAGCGCCGCACCGGCTCTCCCCGGGTGGTGAAGGTGAGGGTGAAGGCGCTGCTGCGGCCGTTGCCGAGGAAGACGATCTCCGGGGCGTCGGGCAGGGCCGCCGGGGCCGCGGCCGGGCGGGACAGGTCGACCCGGCCCCGCCAGGCGATCTCCCGGTCGCCGCGCTGCCAGCCCTCCGGGCCGAGCCGGGCGATCCGGAGCCCCTGCGCGCCCAGATCCAGCCCGCGCCGGGACTGCTCGCGGATGGCGAGGTCGCGGGCGGTGTCATGCAGCCGGCGGAAGCGGTCGAGGTCGGTTTCGGCGGCGGAGCCGACGCGCCCGAGCGACAGCGTTGCGCCCACGGCCAGCACCGAGACGATGGCGACACAGATCATCAGCTCGATCAGCGTAAAGCCCGCCTGCGAGGCGGATCGGGGCGGAACAGTCCCTATTCCGCGTCCCATGACCCGATATCCGCGTCGGCCCCGTCGCCGCCGGCAGCGCCGTCGGCGCCATAGGTGAAGACATCGAAATCGCCATGCACCCCCGGCGCGAGATACTGGTAGGGCTGGCCCCAGGGATCGACGGGCAGGCGGTCCATGTAGCCGCTCCAGTTCTCCGGCTGCGGATCGGTGGTCGGGCGGGTGACGAGCGCCTCGAGCCCCTGCTCGGTGGTGGGGTAGCGGATATTGTCGAGCCGGTAGAGCTGCACCGCGCTGGTGATCGCGGCGATGTCGGAGCGCGCCCGCGCGGCGCGGGCCTGGTCGGGACGGTCGATGACGCGGGGCACGATCACCAGGGCGAGGATCGACAGGATGACCACGACGACCATGAGTTCGAGCAGGGAGAACCCCGCCTCGCGGTCAGGCTGGCCGGTCCCGTCGGCGGGGGCGTGTGAAGACATCATGCGGGGTCCGTTCGTTCTGCTCGCAGCCATGATAAGCAGCGGAAAGCGCAGTGACAATCGCGGGCATGCGCCGGATTCGCGGCGGCGTGTCCCGGCGCGACCCGAGACCTGATCTTTCCAGCCGGGCGCGAAACGCTCTAGACCGGGAGCCATGATGCAGAGCCCGACCCATATCGCCCTCTTCCTGCTGCTGCTGGCCCCGGCGGCGGGCTCCTTCATCGGGGTTCTGGCCGACCGCCTGCCGCGCGGGGAGTCGGTGATCCGTCCGGGCTCGCGCTGCCGGGCCTGCGGCGCGCGGCTGGGGCCGCGCGACCTGGTCCCGCTGCTCTCCTTCCTGCTCCTGCGCGGGCGCTGCCGGCACTGCGCCGCGGCGCTGCCGGGCTGGCTGTTCCGGGTCGAACTCGCCGCCACCGCGCTGGTGGTGCCGGCCATCTTCCTGGCCCCGGATGCGCCCGGCATGGTGGCGCTGGCGCTCGGGCTGTGGCTGCTGCTGGCGCTGGGGCTCACCGATCTGCTCTGGTTCCGCCTGCCGGACGTGCTGACCGGCGCGCTGCTGCTGCTGGCGCTGGCCCTGTCGCTGTGGCAGGGCGCGCTGGCGGCGCCGTCGCCGGGCGCGGCGC
>NZ_JBYNAH010000309.1:0-4291 GCF_059781815.1 Salipiger sp.
CCATTTCCTGCGTCTTGGCGTTGAACGCCTTGCAGAATTCCATGATGTTGATGCCACGCTGACCGAGGGCGGGACCCACGGGCGGCGACGGGTTGGCTTTACCTGCAGGGATCTGCAGCTTCATGACGCCGGCAAGCTTCTTGGCCATTGTCTGTCTCCTTTACAACACCCCTCGGACGCGTCCTCGGGGCTACTGCGTTGCGTGGTCTGGTCCGGTCATCGCGATGACCTCGCCTCCCACGGTGAAGCGGCATCTCTGCCGCGGGCGACGGGCAAGCCCGCCACCGATCCTCAGCCCTGCTTCGAGACCTGAGTGAATTCCAGTTCGACCGGGGTCTCCCGGCCGAAGATCGACACCGACACGCGCAGGCGCTGGTTGTCGTCGTCGACGCCCTCGACCATGCCGTCGAAGCCCTCGAACGGGCCGTCGTTGACCTTGACCTTCTCGCCCACCTCGAAGTGGATGAGCGTGCGCGGTGCCTCGTCGCTTTCCTGCACGCGGCCAAGGATCGCCTCGACCTCGGCATCGCGCATTGGCATCGGACGACCCTGCGGACCAAGGAAGCCGGTGACGCGGTTGATCGAGTTCACCAGGTGATAGCCCTGGTCCGACATCTCCATGTGCACCAGCACGTAGCCGGGCATGAAGCGCCGCTCGGTGGTCACCTTCTTGCCACGACGCACCTCGATGACTTCCTCGGTCGGAACCAGGACCTCGTCGATCTGGTCCTCGAGCCCCTGCTCTTCGACAGACTGACGGATCTGCTCCGCGATCTTCTTCTCGAAGTTCGACAGAACACTGACCGAATACCACCGCTTCGCCATAGGGCCCCTCTTCCAACCTTGCGCCGGTCAGCTCTGCCGGCAGTCTTTCGCGTCTACGCGACCGTATTTCTCGTGAGGCGTTTGCGCCTCGGAACGGCCTCGCCCCAAACAAAAACCGGCGTGCAACTCGAATCGCTGCACGCCCGCCTGAGGTAAGTGTCCCGTCCCCTACCGCCCTGCCCGGCCGAATTCAAGGCCCGGCACGCGGTTTCGCCCCGGCCTCAGCCGAAGAACGACAGAAGGCCCTGCAGCCCGCTGCGGATCAGGATGTCGACGAGCGCGAAGAAGCTCGCGGTCAGCGCCGCCATGATAAAGACGGTGACGGTGGTCAGCAGCACCTCGCGGCGGGTCGGCCAGACGATCTTGGAGACCTCGGCCCGGGTCTGCTGAATGAACTGAATGGGATTGGCCATCGCGGCGTGCTTTCCGTTTCCGTGCGGTTTCCGGGCATATACGAGGACCGGCGCCCGCTGGCAAGGGCGGGAGCCGCTCACGCGCAGCTCGCAACCGATCACGGGACGGGCGCCCGGTCTCACGAAAAGCTGAAAAAATCCCCGCTTTTGAAAAGCAACCATTCCAGCCCCGAAGCGTTCACGCGCCCGTAGAGAAAACTCTGGGGAAACCAGAGGGTTGGCAGAGTTATTTTCGCGAATTCCCGGCAGGAACCTTTGCGGTCCGGCGGCGGTTGAGGGGTCACAAACGCAGGGCGCCACGCTCTGCACAACACAAGATTAACGAACCACAAGACGAAAGGATCGTATCATGAAACGTCTTCTTACCGCCACCGCCCTCGCCGCAACCATGGCCACCTCCGCCTTTGCAGCATCGCAGGCCGAAGAAACCGCCATTAAGATGTACTACCCGGAAGCAAACTTCTCGATCCTTTCGGATGACCAGGTCGTCGAGATGTTCGCAGTCGCCAACAGCGGTGTTTCCGACACCGAGAAGGCCACCCGCATCGAGGCCATCGCCGCGATGGACAACCCGAGCCCGGCAACCGCTGACGTGTCGAACATGGACCTGACGGCCTACGTACCGGAATGGCGCCTGAACGAGATGAGCGCTGCCGAGAAGCAGGAAGTCATCGCCCTGGTGAACAAGGACGACAACCCGGACAACGTCCGCATCCAGCTGCTCGAGAGCATGGAAAGCGCCGCTCCGAACCTGACCACCGGTGAAGTGCAGGCCGTGAAGAACATCGTGCCCGACGCCGATCTGACCGTGCTCACCACCGAGCAGGTGAACAAGATCCGTGCCGCCATCTATGGCGCGAACGACGACACCGAGATGCGCTCCGACATCGAAGCAGCGCTGTCGTAATTCCGGTGCACGACCGACAGAAGGGCCGCGCAGTTCGCGCGGCCCTTTTTCGTGCGCGGCCGCCTGCCCGAGCGACCCTCGAGCGTGAAGAGCCATAGGGGGGTCGTCGCGGGACATGGCAGTCCGGGCCCGCCCTGACGCCTCTTGCGCAGGACCGACAGCCGCATCGACCAGGGCTTGCGTATGTGCAACGAGGCACCCCGCCTTAATGGCCTCGCGCGGCAATCATCTGATTTTCTGAGAAAGTGGCAGGGGCAGCAGGGTTCGAACCCGCGACCTACGGTTTTGGAGACCGTCGCTCTACCAGCTGAGCTATACCCCTAAGGCCGGGCTTCCGTTTACGAGAGGCTCCGCGGGTTTGCAAGCGGGAAAAGCACCTCAGATCCACCGCATTCTGCGCAGCACCGCAAGCTGCAGCGCGGCCACGATCACCAGCGCTCCGACAAAGATCCAGAAGGCCAGCGGCTCGCCGGTTCCGGGCAGCCCGGCCACGTTGATTCCGAACAATCCGGTGAGGAATCCCAGCGGCAGGAACACCGCCGAGAGAATCGACAGCAGGTACATATTCCGGTTCAGCCGCTCCGAGGCCTGGCTGTTCAGCTCGTCGCGCACCAGCGCCATGCGCTCACGCATCGCGTCGGCGTCTTCGACCACGCGCTCGAGCGCGTCGAGCTCTTCGGCAAGGTGGCGCTGGTCGTCCGCCTCGAGCCAGTCCGGCTGACCATATTGTAGGCTGCGCAGCGCGTCGCGCTGCGGCTGCAGGTAGCGGCGCAGGATGATCGCCTGCCGGCGCAGATCGACAAGTTGCGAGCGAATCTCGGGGCCAGCTTCGTCGAGCACAGCTTCCTCGAGGTCGTCCGCGGTATCGTCGATGCCGTTCCAGTGCCGTTCGATCCGCTGGGTGAGGCTCTCCACCAGCGCGACGAGGAACTCGGCGCAGTCGCAGGGGCCGCGCCCGTGCGCGAGCTCTGATGCGATCTCCTCGATGGCACGCACCTTGCGGCGGGCGAGACTGACGATGCGATAGGGGTCGATCCACATCCGCACCGAGACCATGTCCTCGGGGTCCTGCCCCTCGATTGTGTTGATGCCGCGCAGGATGACGATGAGCCCGTCGCCGATGCGGGTGACGCGCGGGCGCGTCTCCTCGGCGACCAGCGCGTCGATGATGGTGGGATCGAGATAGGAAAGATTCTCGACGATCCAGCTGGGCGTATCGGGGTGCTGGGCCCGCAGGTGAACCCAGCCGAGTTCTTCGCTGCGCAGCACCTCCGGCACGTCTGCCGCCGGCAGCTCTCGCCCATGGCGGTCGCCCGCCAGGACATAGGCGGAATGGATGACGTCATCGGTGCGCGGGACAAGCTCGTTCATGGCGAAAAATTAGCGTCACCGCAGTTTCAGGCAAGCCATCACGGGCGCCGGACCGGCGAAATCCATTATGTGCGCTGGCTCACAACTGCTATCGCATCGGGTGGTGCCGGCTCAAATCGGCTCACAGCTCACGCAGGGCTCGTCGAGGCTGTGATCCTGCGCCGGTTGAATGCCCCTTGAAACGTTGATGTTCCAAAGACTTTTCACGCCATTGGAAGTGGATCGCTCACATTCAAGCACAAGAGTTCGCGAGCCTGCGTGAGCTGCGGCGTGATTTGAAACTGCGGGGGTTTCGTCCGATATCCAACTCATCCGAAGCACGGATAGCAACGCAAACAGCACCTCATGTGCATCTAGGAACCAAAGGACGATATCATGAAACGCTTCATCACCCTCACCGCCGCTGCCATCACCACCGTCGCCGCCCTGACCGGCGCCGCATCGGCCCAGGCCTACAACACCGGCGACAACGCCCGCGCCGCCCTCGAGCGCATTGCACCGAACGCAAATGTCGAGGCCCTGAGCAACGCCCAGGCTGTCGCCGCCTACCAGCTGGTGCAGGACGAAGACGGCGCCGCCAACCAGAAGGCCCGCGCCAAGGCCGTCATCCGTTCCTACCAATGAGCGATGACCCCCGGGAGGGACCCTGCCTCGCATGGCCCCTCCCGGACAGGGCCGCAGCCCTCACATGCAAAAGGGGCGCCCCGAGGGGCGCCCCTTTAAACTGTCCGGCAGGTCGCGCCGGTGGGCGGCGCGACCGGTCAGAAGATCACTC